>CAWUOE010000561.1:0-2547 GCA_963923355.1 uncultured Gemmataceae bacterium
CGTCAGATGTGTATAAGAGACAGGATCCCACGGTGGCCTTGTCAGGCAAGGAGCTGTTGGCCTCGGGTAAAGTGGAGCTTTTTCGGGACAACCCGCAGGTGGTGATAAGGAAAATGGAGAATCTGGTTGTTGGGAAATGACGGGTTCCAGATCCCGTCAATTTTCTTTGGTTTCAGTTTGCTGACGGTTTTGAGAATTTCCACTCGAGTTGGACAGGTGATCGTTCGTTTCGTCCTTGGCGACTAAAGGCAAAGTACCCAGATACGAATCCTCTGGGGGCGATAGCTGGTTCTTTTTGATTTGCCTTTCTTGGTATCCATCCCCCCCCGATTTCCTTTGGACCGCGTAGGCTTTTCGGGCCTCCACATGTCGGATTTCCAATTCAGGATAACGCAGCGCTGTCAGTCGACCGCCAAACACACATCCGGTGTCGATGTTGATGGTTCGGTTCAAGATGCCTGATTCGTTCACCGGGGTGTGGCCGTAAACCACCAGGGCGCGGCCCCGGTATTGGTGAACCCACTCCATTCGGGTCGTTTCCGTTTCTTCATCGAATCGTGCGTTGGCGTCGCCAAAAAGGGCCTGGTTGCGCACCAAGCCTGAATCTCGCCCCTGCAGGTCCTCTCGCAGACCGGCATGGGCTGCTACCAGCCGGCCGCCGTCGAGCACCAGGTGATGGGGAAGCCCCTCGAGAAAATCCATGAGGTCCCGAACAACATCTTTTTGAACCGACGGGTCCTCTTGCTCGATCTCCCTGAGGGTTTGAAGGATGGAAGGACGTGGTTCCTGCTTCGCCGACTTGAAGTGGCGGTAAACCTTCAGCTCATGGTTTCCTTGCACCGCCAGACCGGTTTTCGCTGCGATCATGGATCGGACGAGACGGTAGGTATCCAGGATGCGGGGTCCGCGGTCCAGGATATCACCCACAAAAACCGCAGTTCGTCCCTCGGGATGGCGCCAAGTGGGCCCGCCAAACGGTTCATTGGTTTCGGGACGATAGCCTAACAGTGTGAGGAGGTTCTCCAACTCGTCACAACAACCGTGGACATCACCGATCAAGTCAAAAGGCCCCGAATGTTCCTTGCGATTGCAGGGTAATTTCTGGATTTGAATCTCAGCCTGATCTCGCTCTTCCGGTGTGGAAAATAGGTATACGCGGTGAAACCCTTCCTGCCCCAGGCGGGGCAGGGCTTCCCTGAGGGAGTTCAGTTGTTCCTCCAATGGTTCCACGGTAAGGCTGTCTGGAATACCGGGTACAAAAGACGGCTGCCCCGACACCCTTTCCCCATGGGTTTTGGCGGATTCAGGCAAGTCGAAAACAATGGCCACCACCGGGCAATGGAATTTTCGGGCCAAATTCAAAAGATTTTGTCGGTTCCGAATCCGCAGGTTGGTCGAATCAACCACTGTGAAACGGCCCCATGCCAGCCGCATTTCAACCAGCAAGGCCTGCAACTCGGCTGCGTCATTCGTGGCTTCAAGCAGGTCGGGCTGGTCGCATACCAGCTTGCGCATTTGGGGAAGGGAGACCACTTGGCCAGATTCAAAATGACGTACGGCAAATCGGCTTTTTCCCACACCTCGGGGGCCGATCAGTAAAACCAAAGCATTTTCAGGAATGCCGACCAGCATTCAGCCTTAAACCCTTGGCCGGATCAATCCCGGCCTGAATTGCGCACAATGGATCACGTCTTTCCATCTTAAACCACAGGGGGCGGTCACAGAATATGTCCTGCCAACCCGAATGGATGATTTGATTTTTGCAAGGCTTGTCCTGGTTCAGGCCGCCTTCGACACGACAAAATTGACTGTAGGAACGGCTTTTCTGCTCTGAATCGACAAGGTGGGATTGGTTTCTGTCAGGCATGCTGCCCGTGCCGAAAGTTCGGCGGTCAGTCGGTCCATTTCCTCGCGCCAAAAGGCAGCTTCTTCCTGATGCCGCAGCACGGCATAAGCGTTCATGTCGGTCGCCTGTTTTTGCCGCGCCCGGTCATTCAATGCAGATTCCAGTTCGGACAGCAATTCAGTCAACTTGGTCCATGAAATGCGCGAACTAGCCAATTCGCGGGCCAATTCTTGCCGTTTTTCTTCCAAAATCCTGAGCCAGCCAGCCGTGCGCTCTGCCGCGGTCGCTCGCGTTTCCCTCAGGCGGTTGGCCAGGACTTCCGGTTTCAATTTTGCCGTGGAAAGCAATTCAGCCCGGAGGCCTTCCAGTTCCGCCCGTTCAAGGGCCATGGTTTGCCAGTGGAACTGGTTTTCTTCGAGGTGTTGCCTCAGGTCCTGTTCCAATGTCGCCAGTGATTTTTCCCTTGCCTCGGCGCGGGTAGCAGCCTCGCGGGCTAGGTCGAGGTAGCGGATAATGCCAGCATGCTGTTGGGCAGAGAGGCCTTCCACCTTTTTTTCCAGTTCCTGAAGCCTTTCACGCCGTTCCTCCAGAAAGGCTTCCTGGGCCACAAGGCGGGTATGCAATCCTGCCGCGTTCTCCATTTCTTGATTGCGGAGGCTCTTGAGTGAATTGGTTTCCTGCTCCAACTGCGTTTGCAAAGT
>CAWUOE010000562.1:0-2547 GCA_963923355.1 uncultured Gemmataceae bacterium
CCCTCGACAACGGCGGCGCGGCCCTCCTCGGCGGTCGAAATCAACCCATCAGCGCGGGCAGCTTCCTCCAGGCCATCGGCATCCGAGCGCGCTAAAATCGCGGCCCGGAAAGCCGGGCCGGGTTCAAGCCACTCCGCCAGGGGCCGCCGGCCAGACCAGCCATGCGGCCGGCATCGCTCGCACAGGTTGCCGCAACTGCAGCGTTGTCGGATCAAACGTTGGTGCAGCACGCCTCTCAGGGCACCAGTCAACAGATATGGTTCCAGCCCCATGTCCAATAGCCTGCCCGCGGCACCGGAGGCCTGGCCCGCATGGAGAGTTGCCAGCACCAGGTGACCGGTCAGGGAGGCTTCGAGTGAGATCTCAGCCGTCTCGCGGTCGCGGATCTCGCCGATCAGCAGAACCTCGGGGTCCTGCCGCAAAAGGCTGCGCAAACCCCGCGCGAAATCAAAACCCGCTGCCGGCTGGATGGAGGATTGTGTCACTCCCGGCAATTCCCGCTCCACCGGGTCCTCCAGGGTGGATACCTGCCTGCCTTCCCGCGCCAATCGCTCCAGACAGGCATAGAGGGTTGTGGTTTTGCCGCTCCCGGAGGGTCCCGTGACCAGCACCATGCCCTCCCGCCTGGCAAGGGCCTTGGTGAGACCCGCCTGCACTCCGTAGGAAAAACCCAGTTGATTCAGGGAGATGGCAACACCGGCCTGAAAAAAACGCACGACCACCTTCTCGCCATGGATGGTGGGGAAGGTGCTCACACGGCCCTCGCCGCTGTCGTCCTTGAATCCGCCTTCTTGTGGAACATCGTTGCGGTAGGTCAATAGACCCGAGATCACCTTGCAACGCGCCACCAGGTTGGGGGCCAACTCGGCAGGCAACGCCGTCAGGTTTTCCAGCACTCCGTCCACCCGCAATCGTGCCAGCAGTGCACCGGTGGTTGGTTCAAGGTGCAGATCGCTGGCCCCGCGCGCCCGCGCCCGGGCCAACAACGCGTCCACAAGCACCGGCACCCCCGCCGCGCCCCGCCGTGCCAGATGCTCAAAAGCCTGTTCCTGCATCCCCTGATCGTACACCAACGGCCCCGGCCGGGTTAGCATGGCTGGTGGGTACCAAAACTCCGGGATGACTGATCATGTCGTTTTGCTGGTTGTTGTGTTTTTTGGCGGCTGGACAAGAGCCACTGTTTCCCAAGCCGGTGAAGGTGGAGACCTTGCCTTCCATCCAGGGCACCTCGCTTCAATACCGGCAATACGATCAACCCCGCCCCCTCAAGGTCTGGGTGCTCCGGGTTGACTTGCTCGATCCCGACCTGGCCCAAACGGTTACCAAGCCTGCCCCGGCGGGGGCCAAGGTAACAACAACCGGCAAAGACCCCAAGGAATTTCCCGCGGAAACCCTCAGCCAGACCACGCTTGATTTTGCACGTCAGGAGCGGCTCGATATTGCCATCAACGCCTCCCCTTTTTCACCCGTGGTCAAGTTGCAAGGCGTCCCCCTCGATATCAACGGACTGCACCTGCGTGAGCATCATCTCATCAGTCCGCCCCTCAAACATTACGCCTGCTGGTTGCTGGGGGCTGACCATCGTCTGCGGTTCTTCCAGGACAATCCGCCTGCAGGGGCCCTCAATCGTGCCATCGTTGGCACGGGCGGATTTGGCATGGTGCTGGTGGATGGCCGGGTGGTGGAGCGGAAAGCCAAGGAAGATCCGCTCCATCCCAGGACCGCGTTGGGGGTGGAGGAAGGCCCCGACGGCCAGTCCAAGTCGATGGTCTGGGTGGTGATTGACGGCCGCCAACCCAAGGTTAGTGAAGGGGTCAGCCAGGTCGAGTTGGGGCGCTTGGGCAAGGACTTGGGTTGTAACCACATGCTCAACCTCGATGGTGGTGGATCTTCTACTTTGGTTGCGAATGATCCAGCCGAAACCAATCCAGAAAAAGGGGGGCCCCGCGTTCGCAACACTCCGGTGGGTATTGGCAATATCCCGGGAACCCTCAGGCCCAATGGCAACCAATGGGGGCTATGGCGGGTCACGGAACAAACCGGTGTCACCGCGGCCCAGCTCAAGGCTTTGCACCCTCGGTTGTCCGCAGGAAACATCCTCCGTTTGTGCGGGCCGCTGAATAACTCGTTCCGGCAGCTTCAATTGGAAACCACGGAATCCCGGGCGGCCTTCCTGGCGGTCCTGGCATTGCCGGGGGGGCCCTTGTCTGAGTCCACTTCCGAGGATTGGCCGCCGCTACGCTCCGGATTGGAGCAGTTGGCTGCCGCGTGGGCGGTTTCTCCATCGGAGGTGAAATCGATTTTGGCGGAACCGGATGGACGGCTGCTGGCGGCGCGTTGGTGGTGGCAATCCAGCAAGGCAAACAAGTCCACCGAGCCGGGCCAGGTGGCGGACGCTTTGGGCCTGCAAGGTGAGGCTCGGGAACGTCTGGCCGCAGGCGCCAAAAAGGCCATGGAGATACTGGCCAAAAAACCGTCACCCGGGGGATGACCGGACCCCTTGGCCGGGTTAAACTGCTTCCAATCCTTCCCGCCACAGGAAAGCGT
>CAWUOE010000563.1:0-2543 GCA_963923355.1 uncultured Gemmataceae bacterium
TGGGAGCAAACTTGGGCCGACTGATTAATCCGCGTTTTTTGGTGAGCCGCATCGACACCGTGCAGGGGTGTCATTTGCCATGAGAAGCGTCGGCCCTTCGCGGTGAGCAAGGGGTCGAGGTTTTTTTTCAGCCAGGCCAAATCTGTCTCATCACGGCCCACCAGTGCGATGGTGGCTGGTTGTTCTGACTGGGGAAGTGATTGATCCGTGATGACGGATTCCGGCTGATCAGGACGATCCAGAAAGGCTCTGGCATGAAGCCTGGCAAGGCCGTCACCGGCGTGGCTGGCGATGGTGACCCCGGCGAGGTTTTCCACGCGTCGCTTCAAGGTGTCCACCACGCCGCCGACACGATTCTTGATGTTTTGCCATAAGGCCCCCAGGCCTGTGGGGGGTGTCGTTTTTTCGGGTGGTTGCTGCGGGACCTGGCCCTGTCCGCCGGCCCATTCAGCAGCGCGCATCCAGTCGCCCAAGCGCAGGTGCATGCTGCCCGGTACACGCTCACGGAGCACCTCATCGAGGCCCTTGGCCTGATCATGTGCCCAGTTGAGAATTTCCCGGGGAGTCAAATGATCCCAGCCCCGGGTTTCGGTGTGTCCTTCCGCCTGGCGGATTGTGCCATCGAGTTCCACCAGGCACTCCAGCCAGGCGTTGGCATCAGCCACCGGCAAAGACTCCGAACTGGATTTGTTCTGCACCCATTCCGAGGCGGCGGCTTGTCCGAGCGCGAGACGACGGTCGACTCCCCCCACGGATAATTTTTGGGTGCCAGGCAACAGGTCACGCAGGTGGAATCCGGCCAAACCGGCCCCGCCCACCAGGCATGCGAGTAGGAGGAGAAGCCAGACGGGATGGGTCGCGCCCAGAAACCAAAGGCCCATCAGGCAGATCGCGAGCCAGGGCACAACTGCCACCACACCGGCCAGAAACAGCGAAATCCATGGGAAACCGCCCCGGATCAAACGGGTTTTTCGGGCACCAACCGGGTGGCTGGCAAGCCATGTTTCAGCGCCGGCGCGCAGTCGTCTAGCCCGGAGTTCGAGGAGTGATTCCGCCACCACCATCAACAGATGGCGGCCGATGTCGTCGCGAACACGGCCAGTCACACCCTGGTTGATCTGCTCAGGGCCGACCCGGGTGATGGTCCAGCGGGCAATGGCTTCCCAAGGGGCCAACAGCACACCCGGCAGCCATGCCAGCGGAGCGAGGCGCCAGTACCAGGTGAGGGCCTTCCAGCCTTGCTTCCAGTCCCCGAGGGGGATGTCGAGGATGGCGCCAGCGAGGCGACGGGCATCGGCATCCAGACGAATCTGCGCCAAACGAACCGCAGCGGCACATTCGGTGAGTGTGAGGTCTTTCCAGTGGGGAGAACCCTTGGGAGCATCGGGCGGATAAAGAATTTGTTCCAACCGGTTCAGTTGGTTGTCGCGTTCTTTCGGGTCTGCCAAGGCCTCCGGCCGGATAGACCGGGTCCATTGGCGAAGGTTGCGCCAGAGGGTGACCTCATCCCCCAGCAGGTGTTGGGGTGGGGTATCGGGCAGGGAAAGGCCGGTACGTCGCGACCGGAGGACCCAGGCCAACGCCAGGCTGCTGGCGAAAACTGCCACCAGATTCACCCAGCCCACCCAGGTGAGATAGCCCCATTTGCCCAGTGCGGTGACCCCAGCTATCGCCAGAGCCACCAGGGTGAGGAAAACCAGCACCAAGCCCCCCGCCATTTTCCAGGCGGCCCATTTCCTTCGATGGATGGGGTCGGGCAGTTCCACGGTTTGCGACATATTCCACGAGGTGGGCGGGATTGAGATCATTATGAGCGACGGCTGATTTTTCTTCGACCATCTCCGGCCGGAAGACCCGTTGCACCCTGAAACAGGAACCGATTTTGGTTCCGAAGGCCCTGTCCAGGATCGGCTGACGGGTGCAAGGCAAGCTGGTCCGACGAGCCTGTTCAGGGCGCCTCGTTTTTGGGCAAATTGCGTTGTGTCAAGCATTTAGGGGAAGTGTAGGTGTCCTTGACGCGGCGGTCGGAGCAAGTTATCAACCACAATGTCCTTCAAGGACTCGGGGCGTGGCGCAGCCTGGCTAGCGCGCTTGCTTGGGGTGCAAGAGGTCGCAGGTTCAAATCCTGTCGCCCCGATTGTTTGGTTTTTAACCGCAAGTTCTTACTTGGTAAGGGCTTGCGGTTTTTTGTTTTTTAAGCATTGGCCTGGGCTTCTTAGGGACTTTTAAGCATTCGAGCCGAATGTACTACTTTTGGTCCGGCTGTGATGGGTTTGGGTGGTGTGGTTGGGGGCGATGGTTCGGTGCATGGGGCTGTTGCCCGGAACACAGGGTGGCGCCTTGTGGGGCGTGCCTTAACCTTTGCTGAGACCTGCAACCCAACAGGGGTGAGATGGTGCCCAACAAGCGTGCCCGCCCCTTGGTCCCCTTCCGCTATGGGAGGGGACGGAGCCTCTTTGATTTGGGGATCCCCTGGCGGGTCTGTGCCGTGACGGGGCGGGGCGTGCCGCCGGGGTGTCACGATCCGTTTTGACACAAACCGG
>CAWUOE010000564.1:0-2542 GCA_963923355.1 uncultured Gemmataceae bacterium
CTGTACCGGGTCCGGTTCAATGTACGGCCCGAGGTGACTGTTTTTGAGTTGGCGGCGGTTTAATTGTCATCCTGCCAGTCGCCACCTGAAAACTTGCTCATCACGAAACATTCATTTTTTAGATTTAGGATAGTCCTTTTTAGGAAAAAGAACCGGGCTGGATTCCCGCCCGGTTGGCCTTTCCGGGGAAATCGCCATGAGTTGCATCCGCAATCCTGTCGGCTGGTTCGAGATCTATGTGCAGGACATGCCGCGGGCGCTGGCCTTTTACGGGGCGATGTTGGGCGTCACCCTGGAAAAACTGGGGATGGAGAACCCGGAATTGTGGGCTTTTCCGGCGAAGCCGGACCAGTTTGGTTGCGGTGGCGCGCTGGTTCACATGCCTGGCGTGCCTTCGGGTGGGAACAGCACTCTGGTGTATTTTTCCTGCACGGATTGCGCCCGCGAAGCGGAGAAGGCCCAACAGGCCGGGGGCAAAGTGGTTCAGCCCAAGTTTTCGGTAGGGCCTTACGGCTTTGTGGCCATCGTGGAGGACACGGAGGGAAACCGGGTGGGCCTGCATTCGATGGCCTGACCCGGACCATGAAAAAAGCCCCCCGGATGTTCCGGGGGGCCTTTGAGTTGCGGCGGCAGGATTTGAACCTACGACCTCCAGGTTATGAGCCTGGCGAGCTACCACTGCTCCACGCCGCGATCCGGTGCATTGTCTGCACACCCGAATAGTACCACCGGTTGTCCGATCTGACAACCGCTTGAGCAGATTTTCCCGGGTTTTTCTGGTTTTTCATCTTTGAAATTGCCGAATGGGGACCGGCATTCCCTTGGAAATCCGGGCTTTGTGCGCCATGCTGGAAGATCAGGTTTTTCAAGTTGTTGGGATGCGTCGTGCCGGTCCGAATTCCAGCCCCTGCCAACCAGAAACGCCAATGGCGGCCGCGGATGTGGCATGGCAGCCATGCATTCGCCTGGTGGCGGATGCTGGCAAAAAACGGTTTGGCGATCCATCCGAAATACTACGGCATCTCACTGGTAACCACCGTCACCACCGCCATCCACGCGACGCTGCGGATGGCCCAGCAGGCGAGTTCAGCCTCGGAGGCGTCACGCACGCCGCTGGCCCAGGATCCCCTTTTCATCATCGGCCACTGGCGCACCGGCACCACGCTGCTGCATGAGCTGTTCATCGAGGACCAGCGGCACAGCTACCCCACCACCTACCGGTGCATGGATCCCAACCATTTCCTGCTGAGCGAAAACCTGTTCAAGCCGTACCTAGGCTTCATGCTTCCCAGCCAGCGGCCGATGGACGCGATGGCGACCGGGTGGGAAAAACCCCAGGAGGACGAGTTCGCCCTGGCCATGCTGGGGGCGCCGTCACCCTATTGGAGCATCGCATTCCCCAACCTGCAGCCGCAGGACACCCTGGCTTTCGAGGTGGAGCACCTGCCTGAAGCGGAACGGCGTCGCTGGGAGCGGGTGTTTGTCAGCTTTTTGCGGGAATGCGCCTGGGCAGCACCGCCCAGGGACCGCCGGATGGTGCTGAAAAGCCCCACCCACACGTGGCGAATTCCGACGCTGCTGAAGCTTTTCCCCAAGGCCAAATTTGTCCACATCATGCGGGACCCCTACGTGGTTTTCCCTTCCACGGTGAACCTGTGGCGCAGCCTGCAACAAACCCATGGCATGCAAATCCCCAGGCTGGAAGCCTTGGAAGAACATGTGTTTGGGACCTTCACCTGGATGCACAAGCGTCTGGAGGCCACCAAAGGACTGGTGCCCAGGGGACAATGGGCGGAAGTGCGGTATGAGGATCTGATCGCCAATCCCTTGAGCCAGATGGAACGGTTGTACGGCGAGCTGGAGCTGGGGGGGTTTGCTTCCGCCCAACCTCGCATCAGCGCCTATCTGGACCAGCAGAAGGGCTACGAGACCAACAAGTTCAAGCCCCTGCCGCCGGATGTGGAATCTGACATCAGCCGCCGTTGGGGTGAGGTGATCGACCGGTTCGGTTACGCGCGCCGTGGTCAAAACGGTACCGGCTCCTAGAAATACGAGAGTTAATAGCATCAATCCAATGCTGTTTCAGGGCGAAGCGGCTGGATGAGGCGTTGCCAACCCGCGTGGCATGCGTGGTAGGAGGGTTTCATGGCCGTTGCAGTGACTTTCAAGGGTGGACCGGTTCAATTGGCTGGCAAGCAGTTGGCCGTGGGTGACAAGGCTCCTGATTTCAAGTGTCTGGCCGCGGGGCTGGCCGCCAAAACCCTGGCGGACACCGGTGCCAAGGCCCGTCTGTTCAGCGTGGTGCCCAGCCTCGACACCCCGGTGTGCAGTGTGCAAACCAAGAAATTTGCCGAGGAAGTGAGCGCGCTAGGCGACAAGGTTGCCTGCTACACGGTGAGTCTGGACTTGCCGTTTGCCCAGGGACGGTTTTGCACTGCCGAAAACATCACCAGTATGCAAAATCTATCGGATGTTCATGATCATTCATTTGGCAAGAATTATGGTGTATTGATCGAAAGCTTGCCACTAAAGCTGCTTGCTC
>CAWUOE010000565.1:0-2537 GCA_963923355.1 uncultured Gemmataceae bacterium
GAGGTTTACCGTTATGTCTCGGGGACCAACCCGGTGCGTTTGCGGAGGCTGCTTTCGGCATTGGAAGGCCAGGATTTACCAGCCTCACCCAAGGCTGCCCTTGCCCAATTGAGGCAAGGCACCCTGCAGGCTGGACTGGAGATGCCCACCGTTGATCTCGAACAGGATATCGGTGGGTACGACCGTGTGAAGAAACGGATTCGCGAGGAAATCCTCGAAATATTGACCCTGCGTGACAACGCGGATGATCAGGAAGGGGCCAAGGCCCTGGAAGGCTTGCTGCCACGGGGCCTGATCTTCTGGGGACCGCCGGGAACGGGCAAGACACTGTTCGCCAAGGCGATGGCTACGGCCTTGGGTGCCTCCGTCCAGGTGGTTTCCGGCCCCGAATTGAAAAGCAAATGGGTGGGAGAGAGCGAGGAGAACCTGCGCCGCATTTTCGTGCAGGCCCGCCAATCAGCCCCCTCGGTGATCATCTTTGACGAGATCGATTCCTTCGCGGTGGCCCGGGGAACCTTCACGGGTTCGGGTGTAGAGCATTCGATGGTGAATCAATTGCTCACCGAGATGGATGGCTTCCGCAAGGAGGAACTGGTTTTTGTGGTGGCCACCACCAACCTGGTTGAGGCCCTTGACCCCGCCCTGCTGAGGCCCGGCCGGTTTGAGTACCAGATCCATGTGCCCTATCCGGGCAAGTTGGCACGCAAGGCGATCCTTGAAGTACACGGCAGATCGATGGCCCTGCCTTGGAATGAAGAATCGCTTGCCCACGCGGTGCGACGCACCCGTGGCGCCCCGCCGGGCGCCTCCAGGGCAGCCCGATGGTCCGGCGATCACCTCCAGGCATTTTGCCGCTGCTTGGCCCGCACTCGCCTGCGTAGGGGTACCACCACACCAATCACAGTAGCTGAAGTGGAAGAGGCCTTGCGCGGGCAGGTCGAAAGCAAGCTTCTCAGCCAGGACGAGGCCAGGGTGGTGGCTGGCCATGAATGCGGCCACGCGGTGGTAGGACTGGCCCTGGAAAGGGCCCCCCTCCCGGAACGGATCGCGTTGGGTGATGACATCGCGGGCGCCCTCGGATACGTCGAGACCGGGCCCGGAAGGCGTATCCACTCTGTGCCCGAACTGCTGGATGCGGTGTGCGTCCTGCTGGCAGGCCGTGAGGCGGAAATGCTCTTGGAGGGCGAATTGTCGCTGGGCAGCGGCCATGACCTGTGGGAGGCAACGCGTGTGGCCCGCGAACTGGTGGAAGTGTACGGCATGGGGGGTGAAGCCACCGGGGTGTGCCATTATGCTGCCAGAGACGGTAGTCCGGAGCGCTACAAGGACCTTTCCACCTCCGTGCGGGAAGCCCTGGACAACGAGGTGCGGAGGTTGCTGGACGAACAGGTGCTGCGCGCCCGCGCCATCCTCGCCGAGCGGCGCGCCTTGGTGGAGGCTTTGCGCCATTCCCTGCTCGAGCAGGGCAGGCTGGAATCGGATGACCTTGCAAAACATCTGGAATCGCACGCCCCGGACCTGCGGACCCGCATCCTGGCGCTTCGAGCCGACAACGATGGCGAAGATCCGGAATAAGGATTCCTCACCCCAAACCCGTTTGGCTTGAACGATTGGAGGCCCCCATGGCCGAGATGGTGCTCAAACTTTCCCGTGATCCCGCAAGTGGCAAACCGGTGGTGGTGGTGGAGTTGCACTCCGATGCTGATTCCCTGCCCTTCGAGCACGAGGAAACCCACCGGAAAGTGATCGAGATTCTGATTGGCAAGGGCTTGATCGCTGAAGGCGAGTCCCCGGCCCTGGTGATCACCCGCCTGGACAAGAAGGGCCAACCCCTGCCGGAATCCGTCGAGGCCCCCCGCTCGCCTGAACCAGTGCGCCAACCGGGAACCCTTTGATCCGATCGCCCAGCAAACCAATACCCGGCAGAAAATTGACGGACCGGACGATGACCAAGGCCTGGACCTGCGATACCGAAAGCCAACTGCAGGCAATCCTCAGCCTTGAACCCAAACTGGCTGTAAGGCTTGTGCCTTGCCGCCATTGGCGGGCCGGGAAACAGATTTTCCTCCAACCCCTTAAACCTCTACCCGCTGCGTTGGCCTCCCGTGCCACGGAACTCGGGCTTTCGCCGGTTTCCGTACCGCCTCCCGCGGATGTGACAGAGGCTGTTAGCCCATGGCAATTGTTTGGGCTAACAAAGGTCCCGCTCCCGGTAAGCTTGGGGCATGAACCTCTGCCCTTTCTTTTCCTATGCCCGGATCAAACCTCCGTTGCCGACTTGGCATCACGGCTGTTTGAACTGGGTTGCGAGCAACTCCGCGCAGGGGTCCTACCGGATGAAAGGGTATGTCTGTGGGCCCCGCAACCGGCCCTGCATGTGGTACTGACCGCCATGGACCGCGCCCGGACAAGCGTCTGCTACGAACAGCGACCGGGTGTGTATGTCCCACTGGGCACCCGTCACCCCTTCCTTGACCAATTGCAGGTCCCACCCAATCAGTGGCTGGTTTTGGATGAGCCCTTCAAGCACCAATGGA
>CAWUOE010000566.1:0-2535 GCA_963923355.1 uncultured Gemmataceae bacterium
GGATTTCAGCAGTGGGGGCGGGTGGCTCCAACAACTGATCCAGGATGTTGTCGCCTGTTGGCGCGGGAGCGGATTTTGCTGGTTCGGTCACACGGCCAGGGGGTGGATCAAAGAACGGCGATGCAGGCGGCGGACTTGGCCCGGAGGACTTGGCAGGCTCGCTCCCTTTTTCCTTCAGGAGGTGGCGATAGTCCGTCCAGAACCCGCAGGACGGGCACGAGCGTTTTACTTTTCCCGGAAGGGGATCGAGGGGGGCACCACATCCGACGCAAATCAGCCGCATGGAAGCAATTCCCGGGAGGCCGGATCAGCCTTCGTCGCCATACTCGTCGGTCCATTCCTGGTACCAGGCCATCTGAATCGCCTCGAGAATTTTTTCACTCGATTTATCGGGTTGTCCCTCAAAGTCTTCGAGGTCCATGATCCAGCGGTGCATGTCGGTGAAGCGGACGGTGAGCGGATTGAGGGTGTCGTACCTTTCAAAAAGCCGTTCGCCGATCTCGCGGCTGTCCGACCAGTTCAGTCCCATGGCAAGAATCTCCCGGCGGTTGGAAATCAGCGCAGGCGGGCTGCGGAAACCTCTTCCATGCGCCTGTCGCGCAAGACCTGACTGGCCGCGGCGTCCATCAAACGGCCGGCAAGCCCCTGGGTGGCCTCGTTCAGGCCATTGATGGCCGAGTTCAGCCGGTCACCATTGCCCGAGTTCCGCGCTGCCTCGATTTCCGCCATGGCATTTTCAATCGCCTGTCTTTCGCCTGGATCCATCACCACACCTGGGGATTCCATGACGCGACGGGTATGGCTGGTCAACGAGGAAGCCTTTTGGCCGAGCTCAATAAACCGGCGCGCGTTGTGATCGTCCCTGGCGTGGGCGACGCTTTCCAGCACCAGGTCTTCCACTTCCTCGTTGGTGAGCCCGTGGGCGGGTGTGACGGTTACCTCTGCCTTTTGGCCTGAGCGGAGTTCGCGGGCGGAGACGGTGAGCAGGCCGTTGGCATCCACCAGGAAGGTGACATCGACCTGCGCCATCTGCGCCGGCATGGGAGGGATGCCTGAAAGTTTGAATTTGCCGAGGATTCTGCAGTCTTTCACCAGTTCACGCTCGCCCTGACAAATGGTGATGACTATGGAGGTTTGATTATCCACCCCGGTGGTGAACCGGTCGGTCGCCCGGGCCGGGATGGTGGTGTTTCGATGGATGAGTTTCGTGACCGCGCCCCCGAGCGTTTCAATCCCCAGGGAGAGCGGCACCACATCGAGGAGGAGCATCCGGCGTTTGCCTCCCGTCAGCAGATCAGCTTGGATGGCGGCACCCAGGGCCACGACCTCATCCGGATTCAATTCCACATGGGGTTTTCTGCTGAAGAATTGCTCCACTTCCGCCCTGACGAGGGGAATGCGGGTTGACCCTCCGACCATGACCACCTCGTCAATCGCCGAGGGTTCAAGTTGCGCGTCGCGGAGGGCGGCCCGGCACTTGTCGAGCGAGCGGCGTACAAGATGACGTGTGGCCTTGTCGAATTCTTCGCGGGTCCATTCCCTTTCGAGGATGGCCCCATCGGGAAGAGAAAGGGTCAGGGTGGCTTTGTCTGACGAACTGAGGCTGATTTTGCATGCCTCAGCCGCATCCCTCGCGGCGCTCAGCAGGGCCGGGGTTACCTTTTCGGCCGGGAGGGTGGACAGGAGCGAATCTGAAAGGATCCGATCGAAATCATCGCCTCCTAGGCGGGTGTCGCCCCGGGTGCTGAGCACCTTGAAGACCCCTTCGCGGATGGAGAGGATGGAGCAATCAAAAGTGCCACCTCCCAGGTCGTACACGGCGATGGTGCCCTGCCTTCGCCGGTCCAAGCCATAAGCCAGGGCCGCGGCTGTGGGTTCATTGACGATCCGCAAGACCTCGAGACCGGCAATCCTGGCGGCATCGCGTGTGGCTTGTCGCTGGGAATCATCGAAGTAGGCAGGGACGGTGATGACGGCACGGGTGGGGTTGCCAGCGCGTTGGCGCACCTCCGCCAGAATGCGGGCGGACAACTCCTCCGGGGTGAACAATTTTCCGGCGGCACGGATGGCGAGCAGGGAGCGGCCATCGCCGGCCACCCTCTCCTCGATCGGATACGGGAGGTTTTTGGCTTCCTCGGTGGTTTCGGCCAACGAGCGGCCCATGAGGCGCTTAATGCTATGCAGTGTGTTGGCAGGGTCCTTTACCGCCAGGTCGCGGGCCTGCTTGCCGACGGTCACCACACCATCGGGCCCGATGTGAATGACGCTGGGAACGGAGACTTTGCCCGACTGGCAGGAGATGATGCGGGGTTCACCATCCACCATCGAGGCCGCGAGGCTGTAGGTGGTGCCAAGATCGATTCCAACCACGCCGGTGGCGTGTGCTTCATTCATCGCGCTCATGCGCCGGAAACCCCTGTTGCCAGACACGGGCCGGCGGTGGATGGGCCCGATTTGTTGTGGGAAGGGTGCGGAGAAAAGATTGGGCGCTAAGGGACTCGAACCCCTGACCCGCACGGTGTAAGCATGCCGCTC
>CAWUOE010000567.1:0-2524 GCA_963923355.1 uncultured Gemmataceae bacterium
GACCATGGATCTCACCGCTGAGTCCGGTTTCAAGAACAGTTACATCTTCAAATACAGCCCCAGGCCTGGGACCCGGGCCATCGACAAGTTTGTGGACGACATCCCGGAAGAGACGAAGAAGCGTCGAAACAACGATCTCCTGGCGGTGCAAAACGCCAATAGCCTTCGCCTGCACCGCGCCATGATCGGCCGGGAGGTGGATGTGCTGGTGGAGGGCAAAGGAAAAACAGCCCGCTCCCTCCGCACGGGGCTGCCCCAGCTCTCCGGCAAATCCATGGCCGACCACATCGTGGTTTTCGACGGACCCGAGCGCCTGATCGGTCAGATTGTCCGGGCCAGGGTGGAGGATGCCACCGCGTTCACGCTCTTTGCCAGGGTTGAAACCGCCGAATTGTCATCCGGTGAGCATCAAGCCCGCGAGGAAGAACCGGCTGTGATTGACGATACCTGTTCCGCCCCCGTCCAAAGCCTTGTCAACCCGACAGCCGGAGGCCGTTTGAGCCTTCCGTTGACCTGATCATCCATTTTGCCGCTTTTCCGAGGCCAACGCGTTCCATGGATGAATTGGAACTTCCGTCCGGCGTTTCGGTCGGCTTCCGGGACATGGATCGGGCTCGAGCCAATTGGAACTCCATCGCTGGCGTGCTCGACCCACTCCTTTGGAAGGCCATGCGGCCGGTTCTGGTGCGGGGGCTGGGCCGCTGCCCAGACCCGGACATGGCCCTCAACGCCCTGGATCGCCTGGTACAACCGGGTGGAGAATCCCGGCTCCGGCAAATCGCCGGCCTGATGGATCACCGCGGACGTCCCTTGGAATCATTGGTTATCCTTTTGGGCACCAGTGCCTGGCAGGGAGACTTGCTGGCCCGCCATCCCTCGTTTCTCAATCGATTCCGCCCTCCTTCCGGGCCCCGCAGATCACCCTCCCGCGAAGAACTGGAAAACGAACTGCGACTGGAACTGGAGCGCCATAACGGTACTCGGCCGCGGGAGGATGCGGCCATCCTTGGCGCCTTCCGTCGTTTCCGGCTTTCCCACCTGCTGCGGGTCGGCATCAATGATGTTCTAAGGGACCGACCGCTTGAGGAGATCACTCGCGATCTCAGCCGCGTCGCTGATGCGTCCATCCAGATTGCATGGGAGCAGGCTTGGCGCACAACCTCCGCCCGGTTTGGTGAGCCGTTCGCAACCGATGGGTCCAAGGTGCGCGGCTGCTGCCTGGCGTTTGGAAAACTGGGTGGTGAGGAGCTCAATTACTCCAGCGACATCGACCTGATGTTCCTGTTTGACCGGGAAGGAACAACCCGGGGTGGCAGGCTCCACCTCTCCGCTGGGGAGTTTTTCGCCCGCCTGGCCGCCGAGGTGGTGCGGTTGCTGTCTGCCCCCAGCGAGTCCGGAGCCGGCTACCGCGTGGACCTGCGTCTCCGTCCCGAGGGTAGCCGCGGGCCGGTGGCACGCGACCTGCTGGCCACCATGGCCTACTACGACTCCATGGGCCGCACGTGGGAACGCCAGGCCTTGATAAAGGTTCGCCCTGTTGCCGGGGATGCCAGCCTGGGTCGTGAGTTTCTCAAGGCGATCGAGCCTTTCGTTTATCGCAAATATCTTTCCTTTGCCGAGATCAACGAGATCAAGGCCCTCAAGCGGCGGATTGAGACCCGCGCCAAATCCACCGGGGGCGAGGACCTGGATGTAAAAACCGGTCGGGGCGGCATCCGCGATATCGAGTACACTGTCCAGTTTCTGCAATTGGCCAACGGCGGAGACCTTCCTGCCTTGCGATTGCGCGGCACGCTGCCGGCCCTGCTTGGCCTGGAGCGGGCTGGTTGCCTCACCGACCAGGAAGCCAGGCTCCTGGAGCAGTCCTACCGTTTCCTGCGCAAGATCGAGCACCGCCTGCAGATGTTGTTCGATCTTCAGGTCCATCGATTGCCATCGGAGGAGGGCGGGCTGGAGCGCCTTGCCCGTCGCATGGGATTTCTGCCCCTGGAGGACGGATCCACCGCGGCCGCTGCTTTCCTCGCGCGGTACAAGGCCAATACCGGGCCCACCCGTGCCATCCTCGACCACCTGATGCACCTGTCCTTCGCAGACGAGGGCCAGGCAGAGCCGGAAACCGACCTGGTGCTGGATTCCGACACTGATCCGGCTGAGGCCGAGCGGGTGCTTCGCGGCCACGGTTTTACCGATCCTGCCAAGGCGCTATCGAACCTTGCTTTGCTGGCCCGCGAGCCGGTGCCCTTCCTCAGCGCCAGGAGATGTCGGCACTTTTTGGCAAGTATCGCCCCGCAGTTGTTGAGAGCACTGGCAGCAACGCCCGATCCGGATATGGCCCTGGCCAATCTGGAGAGGGTCACCGACAGCCTGGGTGCCCGGGGCGAGTTGTACGAGCTGTTTCGCCTCCATCCGCCTTCGCTCCGGCTGATGGTGGATCTGTGTGCATGGAGCCAGTTTCTCAGTGAGATTCTAATCACCAATCCGGGCATGGCGGACGAGTTGCTGGATGCGCTGGTCCTGGACCAGC
>CAWUOE010000568.1:0-2523 GCA_963923355.1 uncultured Gemmataceae bacterium
ACGGAAAGTGCTCCTGTGGCAAAGGATGGTACCCGTAATGATTTTGAGGTCAAAATTTCTGAATTCGTTATTTTTGCGCGAATCCACAGGCGGAATACCTGACCGCAAATCAGCGCGGGGACACCCATGACCAGCAGATTGATGCCCAGACTGAAAAATCCTCCATGAGAAAACAGAATCGCCTGAAGGGCCAATCCGCAACCGATTGCAAGCAGGGATTGCCAGCCAAGCAAAATTCCCAAAAGACCGGTGAGAAGCAAATGGGTTCGTGCTCCCACAAATGTCGGAACATGCAGTAACGATGCAAGGAAAAACACAGCAGACAGGACTGCAATCCTGGAAATGTCATTCGGCTCGGTTTTCCTCAGGGCCAGTACAACCAAGACGCTTGCCGCCAGCCATCCTGATAGGCACAGTCTGGTATCGAGTTGTCCGTCCGCGACATGGACTGCCCAAAAAGGTTCCAAAGCTGACATCCAGAAGGGAAGGTATCAAGTCCGGGAAAAGGATTATCCATTCAAGGAACTGTTCCGTAAATTTCCTCTATCTCACGCAGCAGATCGGGCTGTTCGATTTTGACCTTCTCCAGAAAATCCGCGCAGGCCGGGCGTGCTCGAAATGCGATGGCGTACTGCAAAACACTCCTTGATAACAAAGGTGCCTCGCCTTTGGCGGGAAAACTGGAAATCACCTGCTTTTCCAGCCGCACCTGTTTCCAATTTCGCAGGTAATCGATCGCAAGGTCTGCAATATCCTTTTGGCCGAGTGACTTTTCAATTACCGCGAGCATTTCCGGTCGTTCAACTTCGCGGTACTCTTTAATTCCCGTGGAATGGAGCATTTTCAATGCCCTCAAGGTTGCAAGCCGCTCGGTGAGTGCCCTGGTGGGGAGGGAGGAAAGAGATTCAGAAGCCCATTTCCAACCCAGTGAAGGATTCAGGAGCACCAGACCTGCCAAAAGGCCGTCCCTGCAACTCCTCCATCGCGGTTCTTGGGATTGGAGGGTGTGCTCAAAGAAGGGCGAGTCCGCTTCCCGATTTCCACAGCACCCCAGAAGAAACGAGAACAATCCAAGCCTTTCAGAGGGGGTAGCCTTGTTATTGAGTAATGATCGCAATGAATTGGGAGCCAAGGTTCTGCCCGCGATTGTCACCAGGGAATCTTCCGCCTTGGCCCATTCCATGAATGCGTCGTTGGCCAGTTCCGGTTCCGGAAGGCTTAATCGTGGAAATATATCCGCCAAAAAACGCGCATCAGGCACAGGTTTTTGAAGAATCTGATTCCGGATTATCGAAAGGTTTGATTTCGATTCCAAGCGAATGGCTCGTATTGGGATTAATCGGCCATTTTGCCAGTTTCCCAGCAAAATGGTGATCGCATCCGGATTTGTTTCCCCGCCGGGCAAATATTTATCAAATGCAAGGTCTTGTTGGTCGTTCCAATCTGCAGGTTTTAGTAAGACCTGCCCCACCGAGAATTCGGTCACACCACTCCCGTTAGGATGGATGGTTGCTTTCCCCAAGCGACCGCTGGCAATGAAATTGACTAGGGGATTGGAAAAATCCTCACGGAATGTGGATACGAGTTTTACGGAAGCGCATAGAGTGCATCCGTTTGCCTTCTGAAGTTTGGAGCATGCAATCAAAAGACAAAAGCAGGCCCATATTGCAGTGGCCCTGGTCATTTGGCGGCTGGCGCCTTTTTGTCAGTAACCGGAGGGGAAGGGGGTGTTTCCTCCAACTTGAGCAGTTCCTCTGCGTCCTCCACTGCCCGTTTGTCTTCTGACCTCGCAGATTCGACAAATGTCTTGGCCGCGTCACCGGGGCACCGCAGGGCAAAGCGGAGTATGGCCCGGCGTACAATGGCCACTTTGCCTGCCTCTTTGGAACGAATACCCAAAACCTGGTCTGCCATTGCCCAAACTTTCCACTTGCGCAGATCCTCAATGGCCAAATCTGCAATATCGCCTTGATCCAGCAAGGGCCTGTAGGCTTCCACCGCTTGGGAGACCGGAATCACATCAGGTCGATAATCATGGAAAAAACGTGCCGCTTTCAATGCCGCGAAACGGAGCATGAATTCTTCTTTTGGGTTGGAAAGAATGGTCGTGATACGTTTCCAGCCTTTTTCCTTGTCCAGTAAGACCAGGGACGCCAGTACTCCGTCGATGGAACTGGATAGCCTCTTTTCCTTGTCATCCAAAAGGTCTTCCAGAATTTTTGCCTGTTCCTTCTTGCCACAGTGCCCAAGCATTGAGGCATAAAGGCCTAATCTGAATCCCGGGGTCGCTTTATCCTGGAGCCAACCAGCAATTTTTTCCGCTGGCAGGGTCGAAGCCATTTCCTTGAAATCTTTGTAATCCGCGTTGCCAAATTCCTTGTAGGAATCATTGGCGATTTCCGGATCGGCGCTATCCAGCCAATTGAAGAAAAATTTAAGTTTTTCGCTGGCAGGGGCATCCTTCAGGCGCAGAGCCGAGTTCAGATAAATCCCAACCTTGCTTTCAGGCAGAAATGCCACGCC
>CAWUOE010000569.1:0-2520 GCA_963923355.1 uncultured Gemmataceae bacterium
GCAGCACCACCGCCCCCGCCCGCCACAGGCCGAACAGGGCCACCAGCCAGTCGATCCCCTCGGCCATCCGCAGGCCGGCCACGTCGCCGGGCCGCAGCCCCGCGCGGGCCAGCCGCCCCGCGAAAGCCACCGCCCCCCGGTGCCAGGCGCCCAGGGTCAGCTGACGGCCGGCCACGCGCCAGGCCACGCGCTGCCCGAAGGCCGCGGCCCGCCAGTCCAGCAGGCCCGGCAGGTGCCCGACTTTTTCCACGATTGCCAGCGGTTCCACGGCGCTTTGGTCCATTTCGTTGTTGATTTCAGCGCACTGTGCCAGCCACGGCAAGTTTGCCGCCAATTCACGCCCCGCCGGTTTGGCAATCCGGGCATGGTGACCCGCTTCAAGCGCCCGCCGGGCAAGGGGTTGGCGGTTTTTCCCCCCTTGTCGGTGGCCCCGTTTTCCACCGCCTGCATAATGCTTTTTAGACCCGGTCGCCGCGTGCGGCCGGTCGGGGGGAATGCCCGGGGCGCCCGCGGATCCGTGGGGAACGGGACGGGGCTCCAGGGTCCGCTGCTAAGGACCCGCATTCCCGACGCTCTTGAACTGTTCCGCGCGTGGGCAAACAACAAACTCGGCGTTAGCGTCGCAGGAGACAAGCCCGGTGATCGCGTGGACCAACCAGGGGCGGCCCGGGGCCTGGGAACCCCGTGCCAACACCCCGCCGCCAGGGCCAACCCCGGATCCGGGCCCCCCGCGGCGGGGACTCTTCACTTCCCCTCGGGCAGCGCGCCCTTCTGAATGAATGCAAGATTTTTGGCCGGGCTAATGGGGCTGATCAGCCCCCTCCCATGCCTCCCGCAGCATCTTCACGCGCCTGCGGTTCACACCCAGGTCTGAATGGCCGGCCCGGCTGGCCGACCGCACCTGGATCTCTGTGCCCTTGCCGTCCGGGCCGGGCCGGCACAAAAACTCCACATCGTCGATGAAGCGGAACACCACCGAGCGGAACTCGGCCCGCACGTATCCGCCCGCCGGCTCGTGCAGGGTCACCCGCGCGTGGGGCATCCCGCGCAGCAGCAGGACCAGGCGCGCCGCCGTCTCCTCCGGGTCATGCGGCGAGGTCCACGGCTCCACATGGTGCGCCGGCCTCGGGTCGGTCGAGCAGACGCAGTTGGGGCTGCCCGCGCAGGGGTTCAGCCCCGCCGGGGAGCCCAGCGCCTGCGGCTTGCCCAGAAAACGGAAAAGGAGCATCACCCCGGCGAAGCACGCCGCGGTGATGCCCAATGCGATCAGACCCTGGGTCATGTGCGATTTCCCGCTCAAGCCGTCAGCGGCCGGGCAGCGCGCCGGGGGCCGGACGGCTGGCGATCTCCTCCTGCTGCGCCAGCTCCCGGCTCAGCGGGAACGGAGGCGAGGGAGGAACATATTGGGGAGGATGCTCGAGGTATTGGGGCGAGGGCAGGGTCATCCCCGCGAGCTGGGTCTGGCAACCCGTGCTTGCCGCCAAGGCCAGGCCGCCCAGGGCCACGCAGGCCATTGCCGCCAGTTTGCCGGTCTGAACCATCGGTCTGTCCCCCAACCCGTTGCCTTGCATGGACTCAATGGGCCGAAGGCCGCATGGTCCCGTTGGGGGAAGTATCGATCCGGCCGCCCGTCCCACTTGAGCCGATTTTTCCGGTCCTGACGGTTTTCCCGCTTTTTCGTGGAACCGCCGGCACGGTGGGTTACACTGCTGATGCTCTCCAGCGGGATCACCATGGCGGAACGACGCACCAAAAAACCACCGGAAGAGGCCACCTGGCCCACCCTCTTCCACTGGGGGCAGGGCGAGGGGCGGCAGCCGCTCATCTGGCGGAAAGTCGAGGCGGGCCCGGGCCCCGCGCCCGTGGCGCCCGACCATGTCCCGCCCTGGTTCCCCACCGGCACCCCCGGCGAACCCTTCCGCTTTTGCCAGGCGATGGAGCGCCTTGTCCGCGCCATCTGCGCCTCGTGCGGGGAACTCGCGCATATCCAGCCGGACAAGCTGCTGTTTTCCATCTGCCAGGCCCGGTCCACCGATCGGTACGGGCTGCAGGCCCGGGTCACCCCGCTGCGCTTCCCGGGCGGCAAACTCGAGACCACCCGCGGCGGCACCGCGTTCACCGTCCAGCGGCATTTGGTGGACGGCACCGAGAAGCTGTACCAGGTCACCTTCTGCCTTCCCAGATTTCAGAATCAAACATTTGATGAAAAACTGATAACCATATTTCACGAGCTATATCACATTGGGCCCCTGTGTGATGGCGACCTCCGTCGCCTGGGGGGCCGCTGCCATGCCCACAGCCACAGCCAGGTCCATTACGATGCCCACATGGCGGCCCTGGCCCGCTTCTGGCTCGCCACCCGGCCCGACACCGCGCTGTACAACTTCCTCCGCCTCGACTTCTGGCAGCTTCAGGCCCGCCATGGCAGTGTGTTGGGGGTGTTTGTGCCCAGGCCGCGGCTGATCCCGATTGTTCCCGGGACCTGACCCGGCCCACCCCCCTGAACCGGAAAGCCCCGCC
>CAWUOE010000570.1:0-2517 GCA_963923355.1 uncultured Gemmataceae bacterium
CTGCAGCATGTGATTGGCGGCCTCGGCACCCGTGAATCCCTGCATGGAAGGAATCTGGGAAGCCCGCCGGTAAGCGCTGGTCACCTTGTACTGGGCCCAAGCCGCCAACAGCATGCCGGGCAAGGCAAACAGCAGGTAGGTGAAATTCATGTAGAACATTGTTCCATTTCCTCTCGGGGCTGTTTCCTTTCGGGGAAAGGAAACCCTTACTATTATGTTCGCCCCATGGGGGCCCGGGGTTCGTTCCACCTAGACTTTTTACCACTCGCCAGCCGTAAATCCATACAAAACATGCATTTATGGCATGATCAACCCGCGCCAAGGATTCCTGTTAATCTGTCCGGAAACAGTGACTGTCTGTTGCAGGAAACTCTCCCATGCTCAACCGATTTGGCAAGATCGTTTTCCCTTGGTTGTTACCAACAGGGATCGCCTTGGCACAAACCCCGCCAGACAAGGCGGTTTCCACCCTGCAAGTATCCGACGGCCTGAAGGCCACCCTTTTTGCCAGGGAACCGGAATGCGTCAATCCGACCACCCTGGACATTGATCACTTGGGCCGGGTGTGGATGTGTGAGGCGGTCAATTACCGCCAAAAACTTCGGAACCAACCACCGCTTCGTAAGGAAGGTGACCGGGTGGTCATCCTTCAGGACAAGGATGGTGACGGGCGGGCGGAAACCGCGAGCTGCTTTTATCAGGGCCCCGAATTGATGAGCCCCCTGGGCATTGCCGTGGCCAAATCGGCCAAGGGACTTGGATGGACGGTGTACCTGTGCCAATCGCCCGACATCTTGGTCCTGAAGGACGCGGACGGGAATGGCAAGGCCGATGGCCCGCCGGAAAAACTGCTCACGGGATTCCAGGGCATCGATCACGACCACGGGGTGCATGGGATCTTCATCGGCCCAGATGGGCGGCTTTATTTCAGTGTGGGGGATGCCGGGGTTCGCAACCTGAAATCCAGCGATGGCAAAGGAAAGTCGTTCAGCAGCAATGGCACCGATTGCCGTGCCGGAACGATCTGGCGGTGTGACATGGACGGCCGGAACCTTGAATTGCTGGCGCACAATTTCCGCAACAATTACATGCCGGCCATGGACAGTTTCGGCGAGCTTTTCATCTCCGACAACGATGACGACGGGAACATGCAGACACGGATCTGCCTGGTGCTTCGGGGCGGCGATTATGGTTATCACCCGCGCGGTCCCGGCCAGACCCACTGGCATGAGGAATTGCCGGGTATCGTGCCCAAAATCCTGCGCACGGGATTTGGCAGCCCCACCGGATTGACGGTCTATGAGGGGAACCTGCTGCCGGAAAAATACCATGGCCAACTGCTGCATGCCGATGCGGGCCCGAGGCAGATTCGGTTGTACCGGTTGAAACCGAACGGCGCCGGGTACGAGGTGGACCGGGAGGAAGTCATCCAGTCCGGCGACACCTGGTTTCGTCCCAGCGATGTGCAGGTGGCACCGGATGGTTCGGTGCTGGTGGCGGATTGGTATGACCCGGGCGTGGGTGGCCACGGCATGGGTGATACCAAGCGCGGCCGCATTTTCCGCCTCGCCCCGACTGGCAGCAACTACTCCGCACCCGGGGTGGATCTATCCAGCGGCAAGGGTATCCAGGCTGCCTTGTGTTCCCCGGCCAAATCGGTCCGATGGCTGGCGATTGACGCCCTGCGCCAAATGCCAACCGAAGAGGCGGCCAAGCTGCTTCGTCCGCTGGCGGATTCAGGCAACAACCCGGCTTGGGTGGCAGCCCGCGCCCGCTGGCTTTTGGCGGATTGTCAACTGCGCGCCCCGCAAACCGACCTGGGTCTGGCAGCCAGCCTGAATGGCCTGGATGATATGAGACTAGCCAGTCAAGCCGAACGGATCCGCCACTGGCTTTTCAGCCACGGTATCCACCTCGCTCCTCGTGGGTATGGATCGTCCACCCAGGTGAAGCGGGAAGAACTGCTGAATCTGGTCGACAAGCCGGCAGCAGAATTCGGCGAGGCGTTTTTTTCCATCGCGCGTACGGTCCGCCCGGACGACCTGTTCCTCATCAAGGCGCTGGCGATTGCGGCTGGCCAGGCACCCATGGGGAAGGACCAGTTACTGGCTCCCTTTTTTGATTTTTTTCCCACCTGGGATGCACGGACTGAGGTGCTTGCCTTGGAATTGAGGCCACCGGGTTTGGGGGAGCGGCTTGCCAAGGCGCTGACCAACCCACAGTTGACCGACGAGCAACGGGGCCGACTGATCAGCGTGCTGGCAATGGATCCCAGCCTGGAGGCCGGCCGAGCCACGCTGAACCTTTTGTCAGCGAATACAGCGGATGCCGTACGCAAGCTTGCCCTCGAAAAAATTTCAACCCGGCTACAAAAGGTCGATGACCCACTTCGACGGGATGCCTCCCTGTTGGCAACGGTTGATGTGTTGGCCCGAACGGGCCGCCAGGGCGAGGCCCTCGACCTTATTGCCGCCGGCCGGTTGCAGGACCGGCAGGGCCTTGCCAGCGAACTGGCTT
>CAWUOE010000571.1:0-2511 GCA_963923355.1 uncultured Gemmataceae bacterium
GCTCGTGGCCGTGCAGCAGGATTTTCCTTTCGAGGTGGAGGAATTTCACAGCATCAAGCGAGACGCCCGGGAAGACGGTGCGCTCCGCGAGGCCGGGTTGGCCCCAATCGCGTGACCAGTCGGAGCGGACGAAGACGGCAGACCCTTCGGGAAGGGTGCCGTGGCGGCGCTCCCAGTCCAGGATGTCAGTGACCCGCAGGGCATAGCCCGGCTCGCGCCGGACCTGGTCGGCGATGGAAATGACCGCCAGCGGGCGAACCGCGAAGGTGGGCGGCAGCTCGTCGATGGCGGGGAAATCGGGATTCCAGTGGGCGGGCGGGTCGAGCTGGGTGCCCATCTGGTCGGTGGGCAGGATGTAATGATTGGCCTCGAAGCCGTCGGCCGCATAGCGATAGGCGCGCCCGCTCTTCGGGTCAAAAGCCGGGTTGACCGTGGGCCCTCCGAAACCGGACCAGACAGTCATGCCCGGGGCGATGGGGTGGGTGAGGTCAACGTGTTTGGCGCGACGCAGGGACCGCTCATAAAGGTCCCACCAGGGTGGGGTAGTAACCGGCCTTTGGCCTAGAAGCAACGGGGTGGCGAGCAAACCTGAGAGGGTTAAGGTACCCACCATGGCGAATCGGAAGGCGATCTGCACGGATGAATACAAGGATTGGAGCGGGCTGGGAATCAAGGTGGCAGTTTAATACGAGGTGGGTGCGCTACCCATGAAACCTAACGGTTCAGGGCCTATGGAATCCCATGGCCGAGCTGCTTTGTATGTCATAAGGTTGCACAAACATATAATAATAAATCAAATGGGCTCATTTGGCATTTCAGGCCTTTGGTTCAGAAATTTACCTAAATGTGGATTTGACAAACCTCGCAATTGATTATCACTATAAATATGTCGTTTTATTTTTCCTAAATCTTGGGAACTGGGGTGTCTCATGATCTCCCGATGGTCTACATCCATGCTCCGGTGGAAAGCCTTCACGCTGATCGAGCTGCTGGTCGTCATCGCCATCATCGCGGTGCTGGTCGGTCTGCTGGTCCCGGCGGTCCAGAAGGTCCGCGAGGCTGCCAACCGGATGTCCTGCAGCAACAACATCAAGAACATCTCCCTGGCGACCGTGAACTGCTCCGACCGCAACCAGGGGAAAATGCCCATTGGTATTGGAGGTTTCCCCACGCGCAACCCGGACTACTGGGGCGGTAACCTCGCCAAGGGTACCGGCTACGGCAGCGTGTTCATGCACATCCTGAGCGATATCGAGCAGGACAACGTCTACAAGGCCTCGCTGACCCCGGCGGGTGGTCCCCGGGGTGGCGGTATCTACGACTGCTGGGACACATTGATCCCGACCACCGCCATCAAGGTTTACACCTGCCCGTCCGATCCGAGCGGTTCGGGCAATGGCAAGGCCGGTGCCGGTGACTGGTCCACCACCAGTTATGTTTACAACCACCAGGTTTTCCGGCACGACTGGGACAGCCAGAAGCCCCGCTACCCCGCCACCTTCAAGGACGGCACCAGCAACACCATCATGTACGCCGAGCGCCTGTCCCAGTCCTCCTCGGATCCGTGGAGCCTGGACTGGGGCGGCAACACCTGGTGGGAATGGTCTCCCAAGTTTGCCGCCAGCGTGACCGGGCCGAAATCCAAGTTCCTGGTCCTCCCCAGCATCAAGTATTGCGACACGACGCTGCTTCCGGACGAGGCTCAGGGTGGCAACAAGAAGGCCTGCCAGATGTTGGCGACCGGCCTGCACTCGGGCGGCATGACTGTTGGCATGGGGGATGGCAGCGTCCGGTTCCTCTCCAACAGCGTCTCGAACACCTCCTGGTGGTCCGCGGTGACCCCGGATGGTGACGAGGTCGTGGGTTCGGATTTCTGATCCGCCCAGTCACTGTTTTCAAAGGGGGGCATCCGGACCGGGTGCCCCCCGGTTTTTGAACCGGGATTGTCGGCCAGCAGGCGGGGATCACCTTCCATGAGACATGTCGCGCGAATGGCATTGGTGGCAACGGCGGTTCTCCTCAGCGGGCTGATCACGGCCTGCGGCGAGAGGCAGGTGCCCAGGGCCGCGGTGGCCGGAACGGTGACCGTGGATGGCAAGCCGCTGACGGGCGGGCAGATCCTGGTCTATCGGGAGAACACCAACGCCAATCCCGGCAGCGGCACCGTCAACGCCAAGGACGGATCATTCTCCATCGATTCCTGCCCCACCGGGGAGGTGTCGGTGGCGGTCGACAATTCGATGCTGGACCCCAACCGTGGCAAGGGGAGCATGCTCACCCAGAAGAACAACGCGATGATGGCCAAGCAGAAGGAGATGATGGCCAAGCAGGCCAAATCCCAGGGGGGCGCCAGCATCCCCGCCCAGGAGAAACCCGAGGGCAGCTATATCAGCCTTCCCGAGAAGTACCGCGACTTCGCCACCAGCGGCATTAAGCTGACCATCCCGCCCGCCGGTGCCAAGGACCTGAAGATCGAGCTGAAGTCGAAATAACGCCGGATCATCCCAAGGC
>CAWUOE010000572.1:0-2502 GCA_963923355.1 uncultured Gemmataceae bacterium
CGCGAAAGGCAATCCGGGCCCGAAGAGTATGGCCTCCACGCCTGCGGATTTCGCCTGGGCCATATGGCTTTGCCAAACGATGTTCCCTTGTCCGTCCACCGTTCTGGCCGCGTCGTTGGCGTTGTTCTGCTTCAGGAAATCGGGCCGGGCGGCAGCTCCCCCGGCGGTATTGCCGCTAAAAGTGTCGCCCAGGAAGTAGCTGACAGCCGAATCCTCCCAGGCCTGAACTGTGTCACTGGTGGCCTTGTTGGCCAGATCGGGGTAAAGGGCATGGGTTCCGGGGTTCACGGAGGTCGAGCCGTTCACATGACCCACCGGAATCTGCCACAATCGCACTGGTATTTGTCCGAGGCTTTGGTGGAGCTGGCCGGCGTATTCGAGGTAGTTGTCCCAATGGTCTCCATTGAAGAACCAGCTTGTCGCTCCAGGATCCGTGAAGCCGGGTGAAGTGAGGGCCTGCTGGTTGTTGCCCCCGTCGATGCCGTATTTGTCGAGGGCGATGAAATCCGGACCGGCAACCTTGGCTCCACCCAGAGACGGCATGTCCATGATGCCCGCCGCCTGGTACCACTGGGCGGTCACCTTGGCCACGGCGCGGACGAAATCCTGGCCTTTCTCGAAAGGCTGGTTGTTCGCCAGGAACCAGTCAGTCACCTTGGAGATACCCTTCTTCCAGCCGCTTTGGTCCGGCATGGTGAAATCCGTCGCCCAGAGGTTGAACTTCCAGCCGAACTGCAGGTTGACCGACTCGCCGCCCTGCTTGCTCAAGTACCTTGTCCCGGCGTTCATCGCCTGGACGAACTGCACCACCGAGTTCCCGGAGACAGTGCCGGCAGGCACCAGGCCGACATCTTCGGCCAACCGGCCGATGTCGTATCCGAGGTCGATATCCTTGGGTTGGGCCCAGAGGTCGATGGTCGGGGGACTGGGTGGCGGATTCGCCCCCGGGGAGTAGGCGGCCTTCATCATGTACGCGAGGAAATCCGGCTCGATGATGACGGACACCGTGGTTCCCTGGGCGTAGCCGCGGATGGTGTCCAGGGCGAACTTGTAATCCGCCAGGTACTGCCGCATGAAATCCTTGTTGCGCAGGTTGGCCAGCGCCAGGGCGCCGCTTTCGTCGATTTTCTGGCGGACCCCATTGGCATCGTCGTAAACGCCAGCCATCAGGTTGTAGAGCACCACGGTCGGTGTGGCGCCTGACTTGACCGCCTCCCGCAGCGACTGGATCAGCCCCTTGCCATCGTAGCCGCCATTGGCCAGACGCCAAGAATTCGGGGTGCGTTTCCCCGTTCCACCGGATTCGTTGGCCACCATGTCGGGAAGCGGCGCGGAGGTGGACGAGGGCGCGATCGAGTCCTTGCCGGCCTGCAGGGGCACCTGGTTGGGACCGCCCTGCAGGTAGACATACTGGTGGTCGAAATTCTTGAAGCCGCCCGTGTCAGCCGGGCTGCCGGTGGTGCCCCGGAAAAAGTCCTGGTCGTTGTTCTGGTTGGTGTTCACGGCTCCGAGGCCGACATACGGGGTCCCTGCCGGGGGATTGCCCTGGGTATCCAGCACCACCAGGCCCAGGTACCTGGGCGCCGTCGCGGCCCCGGTCATCGTGTTGCTGATGCCGATGGCGGTTGTGAAGGCCTTGCCCCCCAACGGGCTGGTATCGAGGTTGAGGTACCACAGGTTGGAGTCCACGTCCTTGGCAAGGCCCGCCTCCACACCGTAGCGGTTTTGCGAGAGGACCAACTCCGCCGCGACCGGGTCACGGTTGTACCGGACGCCGTTGCTGCCGCCCAGCTCGCCCAGCGCGATCTTGTACTTCTGGTTGGGCTGAAGGACCAGCGCCGCGACCTGCTCGCCCTGGGTGGCGCGGATCATCCGCACACCCGTCGGATCCGCCTGCGAATAATCCAGATCCATGAGGGCGATCGAGCCGGTCTGCTTGGGTTCCCCCTGCAACCCGGAATAGATCGGCAACGTGCGGACCGTCTGGCCGGAACTGTCACGCACCACCACGGCGTATTCGTTGGCGACCGAGCCCAACCGCAGAGGAAGGATGACCGGGTTGGTGATGGGGGGCCAAGCCCGGCTGTCCGGATTCTTGGTGAAGGGCAGGGCGGGAAGGGTGGTTTCCCACCGGTCCACGGATCCCCGGGTGTAGTAGCGGGAGTTCACGGCAATGACCTTGCCGTTTTCCTCGAGGGACCAGTTGCAGCCGGAAAGGTCGATTCCATCAGGCCAGGTGAAATAGATCCCCCCCTGGGAACCGGTCAGGGACGGATTGGTCCATTCACCATAGCTGGCGAAGGTCAGGTTGGTTGGTGCCGGCAGCGTGGAGGAGGCCATCACGAGCCCAGGGCCTCCCATGGGGAATTCCCCGCTCTGGCCATCGCCAAACAGATCGGACGGGGTGATGCGACCCTCCAGGATTTCCAGAGTGGGCGAAATTCGGCGAGTTTGGGGTATTTTGGATGCAGGAGCCATCAATCGCCCTCAAGAGCAACCTAT
>CAWUOE010000573.1:0-2500 GCA_963923355.1 uncultured Gemmataceae bacterium
CCCCGGTTTATTGTTGCCACCTCAGTGCCGGACCTGGGTTGAAAGATTCAGCACCAGCACCCCGGCCAGTATCAGGCTGATTCCCAGCACCAGGCCCGGGGTCAGTTTCTCGCCATTCAGCCAGAATCCCGCCAGCGCGATCAGCACCAACCCCAGACCCGACCAGACCGCGTAGGCCACGCTGGTCGGAATCAGCTTCACCGTCAGGCTGAGCAGGTAGATCGCCGCGATATAGCACACCAGCATGATCAGGCTGGGTATCGGTTTGGTGAAACCGTCCGTCCGCTTCAGCGCGGTGGTGCCCACCACCTCGAAGAGGATGGCCGCCAGCAACAGACTCCATGCCTTGATCACGATCGAGCACCCGGGGCCCAGTATGTGGTTTCGCTGCTACGATTATCTGGACCGGCCACGGCATGGAACAGGGGAATCAACGGTTTTCGCCATGGATCAATCCTCAAAAACCCAGCCACGTGTGGTGGTGTTCAATGATGACCTGATTTTTTTCAGCCGTATCGAGGGACGGGCCGCACACGCCGGTTGCAAGGCACTCCAGGCCCGCTCTGCCGATCGGGCCGTGGTTCTGTCCACCGATGCGGCCACCCGCCTGGTTTTGGTGGATATCCACCTCGCCGGCACCGCCCTGCCAGAATTGGTTGCCGCGGTCCGCGCCACGCCGAATCGCCCGCGGGTGGTCGGCTTCGGCTCCCATGTCGAGGCTCAGGCCCTGCGCGATGCCCGTCAAGCCGGCTGCGACCTCGTGCTGCCCCGCAGTAAATTCGTCGAGGATCTGGTCTCCTGTTGGGACGAATGGATTGCGCCGCCGGAAGGCCCCGCCGCCTGAAAGATTGTTGAAACAACTCTCTGGCAAACATTTGTTCCAGATGCTATCTTTCCGGAATGTCTGCCAAAAGGCCTTCCACCTCCCGTAAGTTCGATTCACCCCAGCAGGAGGCATACCTCCGTATCTGGCGGCTGCACGACCGGCTCGGCATGCTCGAGGATGAGGTTTTCAAGGCTCACGCGATCACCAGTCAGCAGTACAACACCCTCCGCTTGCTGAAGGCCCGCCATCCCAACCCGATGCAGACCCTCCAGATCGCCCGCAGGCTGGTCTCCCACGCCCCCGACATCACCCGCCTGCTCGATGGTCTCGAGAAAAGGGAACTGATTCGCCGGGCCCGCTCACTCACCAGCCGCCGCGTGGTCGAGGTTTGGATCTGCCCGCCCGGGTTGGAACTGATTGAAAAACTGGCCCGCCCGCTGCGTGACCTGCACCAGCGCCAACTGGGTCATCTCGATTCCGAGCAGGTCGATCGCCTCAACGAACTGCTCCGCCTGGCTGGCCGCCCCCACGAGCCCGAAGATAGCCCCTGGATGTGACCGCCAATGAACCAACCCAAAGTTGAAATCGAGGTGCTGCTGCTGCACCTCCTGCCGCTGCTGGCCTTCATCGTCTGCATTGCCCGCCTCGGGGGTGCTGCTGCCCGCAGGGTGGGCCAGCCCGAGGTGGTGGGTGAGATCATGGCGGGCATCCTGTTCGGCCCGTCCTGCCTGGCCGCGCTCTGGCCGCAGGGTTTTCAATTTTTTACCGATCCGGCGGTGCATGGCCTGCCCGGTGGCACGCTACCCCTAATCATCAAGGTGCTCAGCCAGATCGGTCTCATTCTGCTGCTGTTCCTGATCGGTCTCGAATTCGATTTTTCACACGTGCGCTCCACCGGCGCTGGCACGGCCCTCATCTCCTCCATGGGCATGTTGCTGCCATTCTGCCTGGGTTTCGGTCTCGGCTGGGTTCTCCATGCTCCCCTCACTGCCGTGATGGAGAAGCCTCCGGCCCCGTTCACCTTCTCGCTGTTCATGGGGGTGGCCATGTCCATCACTGCGCTCCCCATCCTCGGCCGACTCCTGGTCGAATGGGGTGTATCGCGCACCCGGCTGGCGGCCATTTCCATCACCGCCGCGGCCATGGACGATGCTTCCGGGTGGATCCTTCTGGCCACGGTTGCTGGGTTTGCGCACGCCCAGCTAGATGGAGGCAGTTATTCCGTCGTCTCCTTGTTCACCATGGCCGGCCTGTCTCTCGCTTTCCTGGCCATCATGATTTGGGTGGTTCGCCCGCTCCTGATTCGGGCCACCCGTTGGTTCCTCCAAAAAAACCAGGGCCAAGCCAGCTTGGGCCTGTTGGGCGTGCTGCTCATCGCCATTTTTGCCGCCGCCGCCACCACAAGCTGGATTGGCATCTTCGCCATTTTCGGCGCGTTTCTTACAGGGGCCATCCTGTCGGAGGAGCGTCAACTGGCCGAGCTGTTGCAGAAGAACCTCAGGCTTTTTGTGACAGCCTTTTTCCTGCCCATCTTTTTCGCTTCCACCGGCCTGCGTACCAAAATCGGCACGCTGGATAGTCAGGTGACCATCCTTGCCGCCCTGGCGGTATTGGCCGCTGCCGTGGCGGGCAAATGGGGCGGGTGCCTTGTGGCCGCGCGGGGAACCGGCTTTT
>CAWUOE010000574.1:0-2497 GCA_963923355.1 uncultured Gemmataceae bacterium
AGCGCCAGGAGCCTGAGCGCCTTGGCCGCCCTTAGCGCCAGCGGCGGGAGCCTGAGCGCCCTTAGCGCCTTCGCCACCCTTCACAGCACCGGGAGCTTGCGCGCCCTGAGCGCCCTTGGCGCCGGGAGCCTGGGCGGCTTGGCCACCCTTCACAGCGCCACCCTTCATTTCGCCACCCTTGACCACAACTTCGGTGGTGCAAGCAACGGTCTCGTTCTTGCAAGAACGACGGTTCTTGAAGAAGAAGTCAGGAGCTTGGGTACCGGTTGCCAGGGCGGCCATCAAAACAGCGTTAAACATGAGTAGGGACTCTCCAGATGTAAAAAACTCAACCAAATGAGCAGGAACCTACCTGCATCGACTACCTACAAGCGATTTGGTCAGATGGATAATCTGGAGCCTCTGCGCTTGCTGCACTGTAAAGTTAATCCGGGTGGCAAGGGAGTCAAGATGCAAAGTGGGAAGATTGAGTTGATTAAGAAGGCTTATTTTTGGGGATTTTAAATAATTTTGGAAAAATAGCTAAAGCAAATCCTTGGTTTTCTAGGGAATTTAAAGGCTCTTTCAAAAAAAGCGAATTATGGGTTGTTTAGAGATAATTTTTACAAGATTACCGTTTTTTCCGATTGAAAGGGCGGCTGCCTTGGGGGTTTGAGGAAGAAAGCCTCAAGTTTGCAGGGGTATTTGACGAAACTGAGTGCTCGATCCGATTGGAGACAGATAATCTGACTCATTGGTCTTTTTTAGGTGGTAAAAACCGGTTTTTTCGCGCTTTCTGCCATGATTCGAGCATTTGCGATTGCCAGCTGAAACCGATAGTGAGGTAAACCCTTACGCTTCGCTGGGGGACCTTGCCGATCCCCGAAGGAGAGGTTAACTGTCCATGCGAGGATAGACGGGCCATGCGAGGGTAAACGGGGTGTTTGTGATGAACCGTTGGTTGTTATGGGCCTTGGTCGTGTGCGTTTCGGTCCTGGGTGGCTGTGCGAAGCGGGCTCCGCGCAGCCAGGCACAAGATTCGTCATCCGGACTTTCCCCCTTGGAATCCGTTCGGTTGGACCTGAGCCAGGGACGCACGGAGAAGGCCCTTCAATCGGTGAACCGCATGCTGTTGAGCCAACCGGACCAACCGGAGTGGTTGCTGGAGCGCGGGCGTTGCCAGTTGGCCTTGGGAAAACCCAAAGAAGCAATGGCCGATCTGGACCGTTGTTTGACCCTGCGGCCTCAGTGGACAGAGGCCCTTTACGAACGAGGAATGTTGGGCGGTAAAAACGGCGACCGGGAACGAGCCAAAAACGACCTGCGGCAGGCCCTGTCCCAGGATGTGGGATTGGAGCTTTACCTGGATTGGCGATCCCTGGATGGCGGGCTGGAAGCCCGGTTAAGGACCGACCCTGGCCCCTGGGTGGCGGAGTTTGGCATGCTGTGCGATGCCGAGCCCAACAACCCTACGATTTTCGTGCTGCGTGGTCTCTGCCACCTGGTGGATGGTGAAAAGAACCTGAAGCGGGACGCATTTGTCCTGGCAGATGGTGATTTCACCCGGGCCATCAACCTTTTCAAAGCCAATCCCATGCTGGCCCAACCTTATGATGCATGGGCCAACCGGGCTTTTGTGCGAGCCTTTCTGGGCAAAGGGAAAGAGGCCGAGGAAGATCAAGCGGAGGCATTCAAAAGGTTGCCCAGCCCCGAACACGGCCGCGAGGTCAGCGAACGGGTGGCCCAGGCCAAATCAAGGTCCAAGGAATTGCGTTGAGTTTGGGTTGCCCAGAGATATTCACGGTCAAAACGGATGGGCTCATGTCGGAACCACTGATTGTCAGCATCTCCGGCGTGCGGGGAATTGTGGGTGAAAGCCTGGACGCCTCGGCAGCCTTGCGATTTGCCCAAGCCTTAGCCGCCTCGCTGGATCCCGGGCCGGTGACCTTGAGCGCAGACAGCCGCCCGTCCGGACGCTGGTTGCGTCGACTTGCCTCGGCCGCACTGGAATCCGCCGGGCGTGAAGTGATCGAATTGGGGATCATTCCCACGCCGACGGTGGGTGTGGCAGTGCGCCGCCTGGAAGCTGCGGGCGGATTGCATGTGACCGCCAGCCACAATCCGGCACCCTACAACGGGCTGAAGCTGTTTGGGCCGGATGGGCGTGTTTTGCCGGCGGGGCCCGCGGGGCGTATCCGCGATGCCTACCTGGGACAGGAAAAATTTCTGCCGGCCCTTTGGGATGGCTGCGGTGTGGTGCGCTCCTGCTGCGAGGCGGCCCAATGGCACGCCGAGGCAGTGCTGGGAGCGGCTGCCGCCGATGGCATCCTCGAGCCGATCCGCAAGGCAAAGTTTCGGGTACTGGTGGATGGCAACGGCGGTGCCGGCGGTCCCCTGGCGCTGCATCTCCTGGGCGAATTGGGTGTGGAGGTAGTTGCCTGGCACTGTGAGCCGGATGGAGATTTTGTTCACCCACCGGAACCGACCGCGGAGAATTTGGCCAGTCTTGGGCCGATTG
>CAWUOE010000575.1:0-2492 GCA_963923355.1 uncultured Gemmataceae bacterium
TGAACTGCTCGCACAACCACAGTTGCCCCATCACGGCCGACGTACTTTGGCTGTATTACGACTTGACGCGCGAGGAGGAGAAAGCCCGCAACGCCTACACGGAAAAAGTTTACCTTGCCTATGTCGAGGTGATCGGCAGGGCCCTGTCCAATCTGGAACCGGCGGAACTGTCCTTCAGTCAGGGATTGGCTGGCATCGCGGTGAACCGGCGGCGGTCGCGACCGGGAGGAAAACCCCTACCCGGACCGGTGGATCAGGATGTTCCTGTACTGGTCATACATACCAGGGGCGGCAAAGGGCCCAAGGGGATCCTGTTCGGCTACAGTTGCCACACCACCGCCCTTTCGGGAACCACCATCAACGGCGATTACGCCGGGTATGCCCAGATCGAACTGGAAAAAAGATATCCCGGGAGCCTGGCCCTTTTTGTGCAGAACTGCGGCGGTGACGCCAATCCGCTTCCGCGACTGATGACGCAAGACTCGGATGAAGCACTGGCGTTGGCCTCCTCCTACGGGAAAATTTTGGCGGAAGGGGTGGTGCAGGCGATGGCCGGCACCCAAACCAAACTGGATGGGCCCTTGGCAAGCACATACGGCAAAACCGAGCTGTTGCTGCAACCCGGCAAATCAGCAGCCCAATTACGATCCGATTTGCCCAAATCCACGGGCTTGACCGCGCGAGCCAATCGACATCTCCTCCGCCAGTGGGAGAACGGCGGCCCCCCTGACCGGGTCCCGTACCCGATCCAGGTATGGTCTTTCGGGAAGGGTCTCCATTTTTTTGCCCTCACTGGGGAAACCGTTGTGGATTATTCGCTCCGACTGAAGCGGGAACATGGATTCGAAAAGACCTGGGTTGCCGGTTACAACAACGATCTTTTGAGTTACGTGCCATCCCGAAGAGTCCTGCTTGAGGGAGGCTATGAGGGGACGGATGGCATGCTGGAATACGGGCACCGTGGGCCCTATCTGCCGGATGTCGAGGAACGGATCATCGGCCTAGCTAATGAGCTGGCAAAGGCGGCCATGAAATGAGTTTACGCTTGGCCATTGCCGGCATCCTCCTGGTAGCCTGCCGGGCTTGCGGGCAGGGCCTGAGCCCGGAGCAGGCTGTGGCCAGAATGAAGCCGGTGGATGGATTCCAGGTTACCCTGGCTGCCAGCGAACCACAGATTCGCCAACCCGTAGCCATTGATTTTGATGAACGCGGGCGCTTGTGGGTGATGCAGTACCTGCAGTACCCCAATCCGGCCGGTTTGAAGCGAATGAAGGTGGACCGTTACTCAAGGACCCGGTACGACCGGGTGCCGGAACCACCGCCGAAAGGTCCCCAAGGGGCGGACAGGTTGACGATCCTGGAACCTGACCCAGCCCATCCAGGCAAGCTGCTGGCCAAAGATTTTGTGTCAGGCCTGAACCTGGCCAGCGGCTTCGCCTTCGGGCATGGCGGTGTGTTCGTGCTGCAGGTTCCCTATCTGCTGTTCTACCCGGATAGGAACCGGGACGATCGCCCCGATGCCGATCCAGAAGTGCTTCTTGAAGGCTTCGGCATGGAGGATGCCCATTCCGTGGCCAATTCACTGACTTGGGGACCGGATGGCTGGCTGTACGGTTGCCAAGGAAGCACCGTGACCGCGCTCATTCGGGGTATCGAATTCCAGCAGGGGGTATGGCGTTATCACCCAATCACCCGAAAATTTGAATTGTTTTGCGAGGGTGGTGGCAACTCCTGGGGTCTTGATTTCGACCGGCACGGACACCTGCTCTACAGCACCAATTTCGGCCCCCATATTCTTCTGCATGGTGCGCAAGGAGGCTATTTCTGGAAACAATTCGGCAAGCACGGGGAGTTGCACAACCGATTCGCCTACGACCATATCGACCATGCGCCCCATGCCAACCCGAGGGGAGGACATGTCACCACCGGAGGCATCCTTTACCGGGGAGGCCAATTCCCTCCGGAATTTGAGGGCACCTACCTCGGCGGGGATCTGCTTGGACACGAATTGCTGTGGCACCAGGTTCTGCCAAACGGCTCATCCTTCCAAACCCGCCTGGGAGGAGTGCTGCTTTCCGGCAATGATCCGTGGTTTGCCCCCTGTGATGTCTGCCTTGGCCCGGATGGTTGCGTTTATGTTGCCGATTGGCACGACCAGCGCACGGCCCATCCCGATCCCGACGCCGAATGGGACCGAAGTAATGGCAGAGTGTTCCGGATCTCCCATGGAAAATCGCCCGCCCAGCCACCATTCGACATGGGAACCCTGTCGCGGGAGCAATTGTTGGAGGAACTTGCCGCGAAAAACCATTGGAGGGCGCGGACCGCGAGGAGGATCATAGCCCACCGCCGTGATCCTGAAATGATCTTGCCGCTACGGGCAAAAATGGCAGCGGCTGCAGGCAAGGACGCCTCGCTGGAATTCCTTTGGGCCCTCCATGCCTGCGGGGGGCTGACTGAGGAACATGCACATACCTTGTTGAAAGACGCTT
>CAWUOE010000576.1:0-2487 GCA_963923355.1 uncultured Gemmataceae bacterium
CCAATAATTGGTCGTAACTGTCGAGAATGGATTTCACGCCTTCCGGCGATGCCGTGAGCAGTTGGTTGATGACCCCTTCGGACCGCTGGTTCATTTCCGCCCGGGATTTTTCATCGGAGGCCTGAAGGTCAGCTTGTCTCCGTTCCTCGGCATTGCGGGCATCCTGCTCGCGTTGCCTCTCGGAGCTTTTTCGTTGTTCCTCGAGCCTTACCTCGAATTCCCTCTGCTCGTTTCGCGCCTTTTCCAAAATGAACGCGACCACCCCGGCGATCATGAGCAATGCCATGGCAATCGAGGCTACAAATCCTGGCGCTTTTCCCGGATTTCGCCGTATCCACTTGAGAGCTTTTTCTCCGGTGCTTGACGGCCTTGCCGAAATGGTCCGGTCATCCAGGAAGGCTTGCAGGTCATCCGCTAGTAGGTTGGCTTCGGTGTACCGCTTGCTGGGATTCTTTTCCAAGCACTTCATGCAGATGGTTTGAAGATCCCTAGGAGTTTTCTGGGCCAACTGTGAAATCGGCGGGGGATCGTCCTCTTCCAGTTGCTTCAACACCTCCCGAATGGTCTTGCCCCGGAAGGGAACGCGCCCGGTGAGCATCTCGTAGAGGATTACCCCCAACGCATAGATGTCGGCTGGTTCCCTGGCTCCGGCCGTGTTCATGGCCTGTTCCGGGGCCATGTAGGAAGGTGTTCCCATCATTCCACCCGTTTGGGTATGGCCCATCGCTTCAGATTCGTCTGTTGCCTTGGCAAGCCCGAAATCGGCGATCTTCAGCCAATCAGGATGGATCCCATCCAATGATTGGGATTGTTCGTGAAGAAGGATGTTGGCGGGTTTCAAGTCGCGGTGAACTATCCCGGCGCGATGCGCGGCACCCATCGCCCGAGCCAATGCCGCCACCAGCAGCGCCGCTTGGCGAGGAGATGCGGCATCCTTGCGCATCAGGTCGGCAAGCGAACCACCCTGGCAATATTCCAAGGCAAAGTAGGGAAGGCCATCCGACCTAACTCCAAAATCATGAACCTTGACAATGTTGGGGTGATCCAGCTTTGCCAACGACCTGGCTTCAAGCTCGAAACGACGGATGGACTCAGGATCAGCAACGGCCTTGTCAAGAATCATCTTGAGGGCGACTGTCCTGCCCAGGTTGACCTGCCTGGCTAGGTAAACGATACCCATTCCTCCCTTGCCCAATGGTTTTTGGATTTCGTATCCGAATTCCTTGGCGGAGGATTGGCTCAAGGAATCCAAATGGTTGCTTTTTTGAGGCGGATGTGGCTGAAGGGTTGCAAATGTCCCAGAACCGGGCGCTTCATCGCGCGATGATTTAATTCCGGTTGTTGCCTCGCTATCGTCTTGAGATTCTGCACTCTGGATGGTGACCGAGTCTTGTCCCGACACACCAAACGAATCAAAGGCAGATGTTTGGGTCATTTCCCGAACGCCAGATTCAATGAGGTTCGTTGAATCGGCTTGGGTGATGTCAGCATCCGAAATTCTTTGCCGAGGGGTTTGCTTCTCAGTCTGTACCTGTTCAGTTGGGTGATCACACGATGATGGGGGTGTTGTATTAATGAATGTCAATGAATTTTGTTTGGAATCAGAAGATAGGTTTTTTGATGCCGAATCCTGAATGGTTGAATCGTGCTCATCGGATGGAGGCATACGGATAGTTCCGTTTTCAATGCGTTTAAGCAACTAATTCAATAATAACTTGCTGAAAATGATTGAAAAGCAGCAGATGCGCTTTTATTCTTTTGTGAGATAATAATTTTTCGTGTCATCGGGTATTGGTCCATGCCCGCAACCAGTTACAAGATTTCCAAGCTGGTGGCTTTGGAAATCCTTGAATCGCGTGTCAACCCTTCGGTGAACTCCGACTGCATCCTTGCGGCTTTGCCTGTTCTACCCGATGGCGACAGCATGTGGGCCGCTTCGGGTAACATTGAAAAAAGCCAAGAAATTGACTGGTTTTCGTGGACTGCTCCGGCCGAGGTGAACACGGCTTTGCTCACGGTCACCCGTGATGGGACCGGAAACTTGGATTCCACCATCCGCATCCGCGATTCCCGTGGAGATCCGGTGAATTTCCACAGTCCTTATGGTGACGACACGACCTCCAGCTACGCTTACGGTAACCAATCCTTGGTCGATTGCCCTGTGGTGCCCGGGGAAAATTATTTCTTTGAAATTCAGGGAAAATCAGTTGGCGTTTCTTATCGCTTGAATGTCCAAGGACTGCTCGATGATTTCGGTTCTTCAATGGCAGTTGGCGTCCCCTTGGCTCAAAAGCAATCCGGCCAAATGGTTTGGTCACAAAAAGGTTCCATCGACTTTGCCACCGATACCGATTGGTTCCCGTGGGTGGCACCGATGGGAACCGGATATGTCCGTATCGACGCCGCGCGAGACGATGGGAACAATTTTACTCCAAGAATAAGCTTAAAAGATTCCTTTGGAACTCAACTGGCTTATGGCTATGGTTC
>CAWUOE010000577.1:0-2475 GCA_963923355.1 uncultured Gemmataceae bacterium
CATCGGTCAGGCCGGCCAGTTGGATGGCCACCTGCTCCAGCTCCGTCTGCGCCGCAAGCAGTTCCTCCAGCGCCGACCGAGCCTCTTCGCGCAGCGTGGTGCCGGGCCGAAAGCGGGGCACCTGCTCCAGCATGGCCACGCGGGCACCCGCGTGCCGGTTCACCGAGCCCCGGTCCGGCTCCTCCAGCCCCGCCAGAGTTTTCAGCAGCGTGGTCTTGCCGCAGCCGTTGGGCCCCACCAGCCCGATGCGCTCCCCGCTGAACACCTCGAGGTTGAGGTGCTCGAAGAGTGGCCCACGGTCAAAACCACGTGAAAGCTCGGTCGCGCTGAGTAGCAGGGAAGGCATCGGTCTTTCGACAAACGGAGAAAATGGCTCAGGGGTTGCGGGCCAGCATGCGGCGGGCCGCGAATTGGTCGGCCGGGTCGGCGGCCAGTTCACGCCACAGCGGGCCTGCCTTCTGGTTTTGGCCATCCGCCTGCAGGGCCACCGCCTCGAGCAGCTTCAGGCTCTTGTCAGCCGGGAAAGCCGCCCGGGCCTGACGCAGCCGCTCCACCCCGGTATCCCAGAACGGGGACCGGGTCAGAAATCGGCTTTCCTCGGTGAGCTTGGCGGTGTCCACGGTGGGATCATCCAGCACCCGGCGGGCCTGGGCCGCCGCATCGGTGTATTTGCCGGTCAGCCAAAGGGACTGGGCCAGCAGCCAGCGCGATTTGACCGAACGCGGTTCGGCGGCCACGGCCTTCTGCAGGTCACGGCTGGCCTGGCCGTAGTTGCCCGTCTCCAGCGCGGCGATCCCCCGGTCGAGCGGGCTGCTGGAAATCACCGCGCGCACGGCGGCCGGCCTGGCTGCAACCGCGGGTCGGGCAAGGTCCACCTTGGGCAGGTTGGCCAAAACCGGTTTGTCCAAAGGCAAGAACTCCGCCTCCACCGGCGGCTTGGCCTCATTCGGCAAAAAGACGGGGCTGAAACCTAAACGGGGCCCGTAGGACCACACGCCACCATACGCCAGGGGCGCAAAGCCGTAGGCCGGGTACGAATAGAAGGACGAATAGCCCAGGTAGGGATAAGGCTGGTAATAGCCCCACGGGGCGCACAGCGGCCGGTACAGCGGCCCGCAACCCCAGGCAGGACCAATGGCATAGGAGCGGTAGCCGTAGCCATACCCGCCCCAGCCACCCCAGCCAAAACCGCCGGCAACACCGCAACCAAAGGGGCCGCAGCCGAATCGGAACCAGGTGGCCTTGGCTTCCGTGGCCGACAAAGACAAACAGGCCACCGCCAAAAGGCCCGCCAGCAGCTTGGGTAAACGGGTGATCTTCAGCATGGGACTACTTCCCTCCTCCATCCTGGAGCCCTGCCGCCAACCAGCCAAACAGGGCCTTTCCATGGTACAACATCCAGACCGGGACTACCGCCCGGAATGGAACGAAAAACCCACCCCCGCTTGCAACCACCCACGGGACAATTCCGCATGGCCGTCGCCAAAAAAGTCCACGTGGTGGGCACCGCCGACACCAAGAAGGACGAGTTGCTGTTCGTTGCCGAACAACTGAGGGCCCTGGGCCTTCCGGTGGTGACCGTGGACGCCGGTGTGAACGCGGGGCCGGATGGCCCCGGCGGCTTGGATGTGCGCCCCGGCGACATAGCCCCCGGGCAACCCGCCCCTTGGGCATTGCCCGACCGGGGCCAGGCCGTGGCCGCCATGGCACAGGCCCTGCGCGACTGGCTGCTGGCCCGTCATCAGGCCGGCGAGGTGGCGGGCCTTTTCGGCATGGGTGGAAGCGGCGGCACCATCCTGTGCAGCACCGCTTTCACCGCCCTGCCCCTCACCATCCCCAAGCTGATTGTCAGCACCATGGCCAGCGGTGACACCCGCGGCTATGTGGGGGAGTCCGATCTGGTGCTGATGCCCGCGCTGGTGGACCTGGCGGGCGTGAACCGCATCTCCGCCACGGTGCTGGCACGCGCGGCCAGTGCGCTGGCCGGCATGGTACGGGCCGCTGAAAAACCGCTGCCGCAATCGGGCAAGCCGCTGGTTGCCGCCACCATGTTCGGCGTCACCACCCCGTGCGTCACCAAGGCCCGTTCCCTCCTGGAGGCCCTCGGCAGCGAGGTGCTGGTCTTCCATGCCACCGGTGCGGGCGGGCGGGCCATGGAGAAACTGGTTGCCGCGGATCTGGTCCAAGGTGTGCTGGACGTCACCACCACCGAGGTGGCCGACGAGGTGGTGGGAGGCGTGCTCACCGCCGGGCCCGACCGCATGGATGTGATCCTGGCCAAACGCATCCCCTATGTCCTCAGCCTGGGCGCTCTGGACATGGTGAACTTCGGCGCCCGCTCCACGGTGCCGCCCCGTTTTGATGGCCGGCTGTTCCATGTACACAACGCCCAGGTGACCCTGATGCGCACCACGGTGGACGAGAACCGCCAAATTGGCGCGTGGATCGGCCGCAAGCTGGAACAGGCCCAGGGCA
>CAWUOE010000578.1:0-2472 GCA_963923355.1 uncultured Gemmataceae bacterium
GTGGTCTCCGGAAGGAGGATATCCACTCCCCCTTCGACAAGGGCGGAGACCTGCTCCTCGTAATTGTCCACCATCTCGTCGAAGGTGACCGACCTGCGGCCGGGGTCCTCCACATCGGTACCCAGGGACAGGGTCTTTTTGGTGGGCCCAATGCTGCCGGCGACAAACCTGGGCTTGCCAGGATTTTTACGGGTGTATTCGTCCGCCGCGTCCCGGGCGATTTCCGCGGCACGCCGGTTCATTTCCACCACCAGGTGGTCCAGGTGGAACTCCCCCATCGACAAACGGTTGCTGTTGAAGCTGTCCGTTTCAATGATGTCGGCGCCAGCCTCGAGGTAGGCCTTGTGGATATCCCGGATCATGTCGGGCTTGCTGAAGAGCAGCGCCTCGGTGCAGTTTTTCAGGGGGACGGGATGGCTTGCGAATCGTTGGCCCCGGTAATCCTCCTCCGTCGGCTCGTAGGTGTAAATCATGGAGCCCATGGCGCCATCGAGCAGCAGGATCCGTTTTTCCATGGCTTCAGCCAGGGACGGATTGCAGCACAGGGATTGGAGGGAGGGATTACGAGGGGAAGACATTCAGCTGGTCCGGCAGGTTCAATCCACACCGAAGCCCGCCAAAAGCTTGCCTCGGTCGCTTCCTGATATGACCCTTTTATACCGGAACAGGGGCGGGGAGCACCACGGCAGGCCTTTTGACCCGGGTTGCCCGGACAAAGCAAAATCCAAGGGGTTTTAGATCCCAGCGCCCGGCAATAACCCAAGGTTGGCGCGTGGCGCCTTTCCCTCGATCAATATGTCTTCCCGGACGAATCGCGGGGAACGGTCCTTGTTCCCCCCGGGGCCATTGCCGAGGCGCTGGAATCTGGATGGGACCGGCAACAGGAGCCGGTAATTCTGAATATAGAATACCTTAAATGACTTAATTGACCGGTCGATGTGACGTGGTCTAGGAGAAAAGGATAATGATTGAGGCCATGGAGTCAACGAGGCGATTCAGTTTTATTCAGGAACCTATGATTTCGCTTGGAAAGCAACCAAATTTGTGTGTGTATCCAAAATAAAAAACCTCCGCCTGTGCCGTGTCTGGCGCTTTTGAGAACCCGCATTTTGAGGTGGGAACCCGGTTTCAGCATTACGGATCCCGCGCTAGTGGGCGGGCTTGCATGCAACTGAAACCAAAATTGTCGGGTCCCCGCGGGAACTCCATCGGTTCAGCAAAAGCACGCCGGATCACGAACACCGCAGAGGTAAACCATTCATAGCAAGTTCACCCCCTGATTCGCAATCAGGGGCTGGAGCTTGGGGACTTTTTGTCTTGGCGGTTTGTGCAAAATGGGCAAAGGCGGTGTGGGGGCCGAGCCGTCGCACTTCGATTGTGTCTGGTTTTTGGAAAACCTTACGCTTTTCCTTCCCAATCGGGCGGGCCTTGCTGATCTAGCTTCGTGCCTGTGAAACGGGTTACGACTTTCTCTAGGTGCCTCGGAACGTTGGGGAAAAGACAATGCGCAGGATCAACCTTCTTTTTTCCTCGGCTGCTTTCTGTTTTTCCGTTTTTTTTACCGGCAACCTGCTGGGTCAGGTTCCTGGTGAAATCCGATTGAGCAAGGGGCAGCAATTGCGGTTTGAGGTGAACCACCAGACAGAGGTGACTGACACCCAGGGTGAAACCAAGACCACCGTCAAAAACCTGGTTCAGGTCACCAAAAACCTGAGGGTGATGGAGGTGGATCCAGCCTCCAAGACATTCCGGATTGCCCTGAGACTCGAGAAGCTAAAAATGGAAACAGTGCGCCCCAACGGGCAAGTCCTTGCCTTTGACAGCGAGGATCCCAAAAGCAAGGACAGTCCATTGGCCAAAAGTCTGGCACCGTTGGTGGGAAAAGATACCGCCCGTTTGAAGGTGGACCATCTGGGCCGTGTGCTGGAAGTCCAGTCGGATCAAATGCCGGCCGGACGATACGAAGTCGAACCTGTCTTCCTGATTGTGATGCCAGGTCGAGAATTGAAGATGGGAGATAAATGGCAAAGGGCTTACAACGCCACCCTGGATCCGCCAGCGGGAACCGGTGAAAAAATAGCCATGTTGCAATCCTACTCTTTGGAGGGCATTGAGGGTGGAAAAGCCATGGTCCGTTTGGCCACCGCTTGGAAAGAGGAACCCAAGACTGCCAACGACCAGATGCCTCTCTTGCAGTACCTGCCGGAGGGCCTGGTAGTCATCGATTCGACCACCGGCCTGCCCCTGGAGGCTACCCTGAGGGTTGAACGGGAAATCAAGGAAACCAGCGGTGCCAATTCCTCGTATCGCTTCCAAAGTGTCTACAGGGAAAAACGCCTGGATTGATCCAGTGACTCAGGGTGAAAAAGCGAGGGGCCGGATCAGTTGATCCGGCCCCTCTGGTTTTTGGTTACCAGGCGATCAGCCAAGAAGTTCTTGTACCGCCGCCTTTTCTTCCAGCAATTCATCGAG
>CAWUOE010000579.1:0-2469 GCA_963923355.1 uncultured Gemmataceae bacterium
CATTCCCGCGTGAGAGATTCGTTGAGGTTGAGGACCACCCTGGCGACCATCGTCCACGCAGCGAGGTCAACAGCCGCGGGATCGGACGCAAACCTTGGTAGCAGCGGGGTGATACCCACCCCGAGCAATTTTCTGGCGGCAGGCGGGTCCGCCTGGTACCTGTCGCGGGATGCGCGCAGGATATTGATGAGGGCCATCGTTTCGGCCTGCGCCGATGGCCTCTGAAGCACCCTTGCAAACAGGAACGCCATCCTCGCCTGATCAGATTCCGCAGCGGAAACCGCGGCGGTGGCCAGCTCCCGGGCCGACTCCACGCAGGTGGGATCGTTGAGGAGCGCCAGCGCGGAGACCGGTGTGCTGGACGCCGGACGGCTTGCCGAACACTCCTCCCGCGAGGGCGCCTCCAAGGCGCGCAGCATGGGATGCAGGAACTGCCTTTGCCAGTGCACGTAGACACCGCGACGGAACTGGCCCTGATCGTTGTCAGCCTTGTAGTCCCTTTTGGGAAAATTGAGGTACTGGTAGTAGCCCTCCGGCTGATAGGGACGGGCGGAAGGGCCACCCACGGCTGGATTGAGCAGGCCCGCGGACTGAAGCAGTGTATCGCGAACCATCTCCGCGGAAAGGCGCCAGCGGGCCTGACGGGCCAACAAGCGGTTCTCCGGATCGATTGAGGCCAGTTCAGGGCGTTCCGCCGAGCTTTGGCGGTAGGCCCGGCTGGTGAGCAACAGCCGCATCAACTTGCGGACATCCCAACCGCCCTCCACCCATTCCACCGCCAAGTAATCCAACAGGTCCGGGTGCGAAGGCGGTTGGCCCTGTGCCCCCAGGTCCTCCAGGGAGGGGGAAAGGCCCGCACCGAACAACAAGGCCCAGATACGGTTCACCTGAACCCTGGCATTTAGCAGGCCTTGGCCCTTGGGATCGCACAGCCAATCCGCTAGAGCCAGCCGGTTGAAGGGTTTTGGATTGGCACCGGCCGGTTGGAGAAAGGCGGGGGCTGCAGGTTTTACCACTTCACCCGACTCATCCAGCCAATTGCCCCGGGGCAGCATTCGCACTTCCCTGGGTACGGGGAGCGCCCGGGTGACCATGACGCGGCGCTTTTTGGCGGCCAAGGCTTTCATCTGCCTTTCCAAGTCAGCGGCTTTTTCAGCCTGGCCAGCCGACCCGGCTTGGCTGGCGCCTTCCTTGAGGGATTCCATGCGTTGCCTTTCCCGGCGGGAAAGGACCTCAATCTCGGGTTCACGGCGTGTGGGTGTTTGATCAAAGCCACCCCGCAGGTGGCTTTCGTCGTCCACATCCGCAAAGCAGGCGGCCAGCGAATAGAAGTCCCTTGCGGTGTAGGGGTCGTACTTATGGTCATGGCATTGGGCGCAACCCACCGTGGCCCCCATCCAAACTGCCGACAGGTTACGCACCCGATCCGCGGCATAAATCGCCCGATATTCCCTGGCCTGCACGCCACCCTCGTGGGAGGTTTGCAACAAGCGGTTGTAGCAGGTGGCGACAATATCATCGGGCGAAGGATCAGCAATCAGGTCGCCGGCGAGTTGAGCCCTGGTGAAACGGTTGAAAGGCATGTTGGCCGCAAAGGCATCGATTACCCAGTCGCGGTACGGGGATGAGGCATGTTCCTGGTCACCGTGGTAGCCGACGGTATCGGCGTACCGGACCAGATCGAGCCACCAGGAGGCCATGCGCTCAGCATGGGCGTCCGTGGCTAGGAGCCGATCCACCTCGGCATTCCAGCGCACATCGGACGGATCCTCCAAAAAAGCGGAGACTTGCGCAGGGGTTGGCAGCAAGCCTGTGGTGTCCAGATACAGGCGACGCAGGCTTGTGCGGGGATCCGCATCCTTTGCCGGAAGGATGTTTTCCCGCTCCATGCGGGCCAACAGGAAATGATCGACCGGGTTTTTTGCCCATGCCTGGTTGGAAACCTGGGGGAGGGCCGGACGGGTTGGGACCTGATAAGCCCAATGAGCCGCAAAGCTGGCCCCCTGGATCACCCAAAGCCTGAGCAACTCCTTCTCTGCCGGCGAAAGCGATTTGCCACTTTTGGGTGGCGGCATTTGCCTGGTGTGGTCGGCTGAAAGTACCCGCTCAATCAGGCCGCTCTCGGCGGGCTTGCCGGGAACAATCACGCCTGAGGCCATTGCCTCGGCACCGACATCCAGGCGAAGGTCGGCCTTGCGACTGTGGGCGTCCGGGCCATGGCAGGAAAAGCATTTGTCGGAAAGGATCGGCCTGATTTGGCGATTGAAATCGACCACCCCGTCCTTACCCGAGGAAACGGCCATTGAGACCAGTACTAGCGACAGGATCAGCATGCCCTGATCCTAACTTTTGGCGGGGCATTTTCCAACCTTAGGGAGCCTTGAATTTCGGGTTGGGCAAGGGAATCGAAGCCTTCACCTCACCGCGCCATGCCTGTCTCTTATACACATCTGACGCTGCCGACGATAC
>CAWUOE010000580.1:0-2464 GCA_963923355.1 uncultured Gemmataceae bacterium
GATGAAGCCGCTTCGCCAGCATGGGGGAGAGTGGCAGGAGGGAGCCCCCCCACCGGGGCGACCCTGCCGGTCCGCGGTTTTCCTCAACCTCCAGCGCCTCGCCTTCGGTACGCAAAACCTGCAGGGAAAGACCTTCCAGAAGAAAGCGGTCGCCCGGCCGCAATTGGTCGGCAAATCCCGGGTCCACTTCCCCCAGGCGGCGGAATCCGCTCGCCTGGACCAGATGCACTGGCCTGGTTTCGGCAGTGGTGATGGTTCCAAGCCATCCTCGCAGCATGAATTTCAACCTATTTTGTGCGGGGATGAGTCCTTGACTGGTTGCGATTAGCCTGGCGGCCAAGCGTTTTTCCCCACCCAGGTAACCCTGCAGGTAGTCCAGGCAACGGAAAAACTGGCGGTTGGTTAATTTGGCATAAACCGCACTCTGCCGGGCCATCTTAAGAAATCGTTCGGGATGCAGGGGCCCGCAGCAAGCCTCCGACACCAGGTGTTGGCACAGGGCGTCTTCGGCTGGAGCTGCGAGGCGCAAGGGCTCGAGGAGGTTGTTCCGTCCGGCGGAGCAGGTCACCGTGGCCTGGAGCAATTCCCCTTCCGTGCCCACCAGAAGAAGCCCCCTACGGGTGGACTGGGGGCCGCGGCCTGACCTGCCAACCCGCTGCAGCAGTCGGACAGACTCTCCCGGGGGTTGAACCAGCGTGACAATCCCCACCGATCCAATATCGATTCCCAACTCCAGGCTGGAGGAGGCGATGACCACGCGGTATTTGCCTTGTGCCATTCCATCTTCAGTCGATCGACGATGATCTCGCGTCAAAGATCCGTGGTGGATTCCGATAAGTTCGGCGAGCCTTGGCCGCAAATCCCGAAGCCTTCGGGCCAATCGTTCCGCGGTGGCCCGGGTCCGTGTGAACAGCAGGACGGTAGCGTGGAGAGCCAGCTCACGGTCCAGCCGGCTGGCCAAGGCTTCCCCCTGGCCTCCCAGGCTGGCAAATGGCATCCATTCAATATCCAACTGCAGGTCGGACTTTTCCCTCACGGCATGAACCACGAAGGGACGATCATTTCCGGCGACAAAACGCCCGGCAATCGTGTGCGGCCGGCAGGTGGCGGAAAGTCCAACGCGCTGCAGTTTCTTGCCGGTTGTTTGCTGGAGCCGTTCCAAAGATAGTGACAGGTCCGCTCCCCGTCGGCACGCAGCCAAGGCATGCACCTCGTCCACCACTACCGCGTGCGTGCTGGCAAGCAGGGTGCGAATGGTCGGTTGACACAGCCAGATTGCCAGGGATTCCGGAGTGACCACCCAGAGGGCGGGTGGGTTCCGCAAGTCCCGGCGCCGGACTGAGGCGGGTGTGTCCGCGGTCCGGGAACTTACGTTGAAGGCACTCAGCTCAGGCACCTCTCCAGCCAAAGACTTCAAGAGGCCTGGAATCCTTCGCGCCAAGTCCGTGCAAAGGGCGCGCAGGGGCGAAATCCACAAGGCGAATGGCCCCGATGCTCTCCCACCAGACCCTTGGATCCAATCCATCCACCCGGCCAAAATGGGCAGAAGCGCCGCCCAGGTTTTGCCGGTTCCCGTGGGTGCGACCAGCAGATGGGCCTGCTTTGCCAAACCCTTGGGGCAGGACCATATTTTTTGCTGGATGGAAGTGGGCGGGCCAATCTTTCGGGTGAATGCCTGAACCAGTCGCTCCAAATGCTCTTCAGCACGGGGCGAAGCATTCTCCACATCGGTCGCTGACATTGCCCGATTTCGGCTCATGCATTCAGCATAGGGCCGTTCAGCGGGCCTTGCCCGGCTGGCGGGTTGGGGTGAATCCCAGGTGTTTGTCCAGCCAGGGGAAACTCTCCCCCCCATGCACCTCATGGCCCCCGGCGAAAAAGGCGATGCCGGCCTTTTCGGGTTGTTTCAGCCGGGAGTAAAAGCGCCGCACTCGGGCGAATTCCCAAGCCACCATCTCGTCAATCCCCACCCCGTCATCGTGACCCCGTTCCACAAGAAAGGGGCGTGGAGCAATCAGCCATGCCATTTCGGCGTAGTTGTAGGTCTGTCCCAGGTTGAACTCAAACATCTCGTACTCGCCGGTGTAGATGTAACTGCCCGCGAAATCGTAGGAGACATTTTTCCCAACCCACTCATTGAAATCTCCAGAGCAAATCGACAAGCAATAACCGGGCAGGACCGCCGGCACCCGCATGGCGGTTTTACCCCCGTAACTGAGGCCGTAAAACGCCACCTTCCCCGGGTCGGTCCATGGTTGCAGGTTCAGCCAGCCGATGATGCGCTCGTGCTGTTGGATGATGAAGGAAAAAAGCGACAGCTTCAGCGGATTGGCCAATCGTTGCAAAACCCGGAATTTGTCTTGGCCGATGTAGCAGTTTTGGGGTGCGAAGACGATATAGCCGCGGTCCGCCAGGGTAGCGCCGAAGGAGTTGTAGTACGGTGTCTTTTTCTCAGGTTCACATA
>CAWUOE010000581.1:0-2452 GCA_963923355.1 uncultured Gemmataceae bacterium
GATCCGATTTGCCGGTCCGGGTTGGATTGTTCAGTTCGGGTAAGCGGGCTGCCCGGGAAAACGATTGGTTGTTTGACGGGGATGGTCAGCAGGTCGGTCGTGTGACCAGCGGCACCATGTCTCCCACATTAGGGCACCCCGTGGCCATGGCCTACATACAACCCGACAGAGCGGTTCAAGGAGTGCCCCTATCCGCCATGGTGCGTGGACGTGCTGAACCCTACGCTGTTGTGAGAATGCCGTTTTACCGCCGGCAAATGCGTTGATTTTCCAACTGCCTTTTGACTGCAATGAGGAGCTTTCCGTGAATCCAAAAGACCTGAAATACGCCAAGTCACACGAATGGGTTCGAGTGGAGGGCGAAACATGCCTGGTGGGGCTGACACGGTTCGCCGTAGACCAGTTGACCGACATCACTTACATCGAGTTGCCGAAGGTCGGCGACAAGGTGACTGGTGGAGAAGGTATGGGCGAAGTGGAGTCGGTTAAAGCGGTGAGTGACATCTATGCTCCGTTAGATGGTGAAGTTGTGGCAGTGAATGACGGCCTCGCTGTGGATGCTTCGTTGGTTTCCAGAGATCCTTATGGCGAAGGCTGGTTGGTTCGGATTCGCCCTGCCCAACCCGGGTTACCCGATCACCTCATGAACGCTGACGATTACACGAAACAAACCGAGGGTGCCTAGGCCCGCTGGGGCCAAGAAAGTCAGCCTTCTAGTAATTTAATGTCGCTGGTTTGCTTTGCTTCGCCCATGCTTGGAGAGGAAACTTGTCCTACACAGCGAATACACCGGACCAACAAAAGGCGATGCTCGCCAAAATCGGTAAAAGGGATGTTGCCGCACTGTTTGAAACCATTCCTGCATCCGTCCGCCTTGATCGTCCCCTTCGTGTTCCTCCCGCCTTGGCGGAGATGGAATTGACAGCGCTGGTTGGCAAACTTGCGGGCAAAAACCGTCACCCTGGAGAATTGGCCTGTTTCATGGGGGCAGGGGCCTACGATCACTTCATTCCGGCGGTCGTGGATGCGCTTTCCTCGAGGGGAGAGTTTGTCACCGCCTACACCCCTTACCAAGCCGAGGCCAGCCAAGGGAGCCTTCAGGTTTTTTTTGAGTTTCAAACCTTGATTTGCCAGCTCACTGGCATGGATGTGGCCAATGCCAGCCTATACGAGGCTGGTAGCGGTGTGGCAGAGGCTGTGATGATGGCCTTGTCCGTCACCAACCGGCGGGGGCCGGTTTTGATCGCGGGAACAGTCCATCCTCATTATCGGAGTACCCTGCGCACTTACATGGCAAACCTGGAGCCTCAGATTCGAGAATTGCCTTGTCCAATGGGCCACCTGGAGCCCTCCATGCTTGAATCTGAGGTCACGGACGAAACACCTTGCGTGGTTGTTCAACACCCCAACTTTGACGGTTCCCTGGAGGAAGTGGCGGAACTGGCCCGCAAAGCAAAGGCACGAGGCGCCCTGTTTGTTCAGATTTTTGACCCGATCAGCCTGGGCCTTCTGAAAGGCCCAGGTGCCATCGGGGCAGATATCGCCGTGGCGGAGGGGCAGGGCCTTGGCAGTCCCATGTCTTATGGCGGCCCTTATTTGGGCTTGATGGCATGCAGGGAATCTTTGGTTCGCAAGCTTCCGGGACGATTGGTCGGCCAAACCGTCGACCGCTCAGGCAAACGCTGCTGGGTGCTGGCGCTTCAAACCCGGGAACAGCACATCCGCAGGGAAAAGGCGACCAGCAACATCTGCACTAATCAGGGACTCTATGCCATCCGGGCCTCCATCCACCTGGCAGCACTGGGCCCTGATGGTCTGCGTGAAACCGCTCGTCAGTGTCTGGACAAAGCGCACCACCTCCACCGCCTCCTGGTGGCAAAAAAAGTGGGCGACTTGGCCAACCCTCGCCCGTTTTTCAAGGAGTTTCGCCTCCGGTTGGCAGAGGGAATGCCCGGTGCCGCTCAGTGCGTCGAACGTTTGGTCGATCGAGGGTACTTGGCAGGCATTCCACATCCTGAAAACCCCCGTGATCTTCTGGTTGCCGTGACCGAGTCGCGAAGGTTGGAGGAGATCGAGGGGCTTGCCAACGCATTGGCGGCACTCAAGGGCACAGCCGGGGAGGGCGTCTGAGAGCCATGGAAAGGAACCAATCCGCCGGCCTGCTGTTCGAGATTTCCAAGCCAGGCAGGCGATGCCATCGGGTTCCCCCTTCGGGACTTCAGCCCGTGGAGCTTGACTCGCGCTTCCTCTCCGATGTTGCCCCACCTTTGCCGGAGATCGCCGAGCTGGATTTGGTACGCCATTACACCAATCTTTCCGCAAGAAACATGGCGATAGACTCCAACTTCTATCCCCTTGGTTCCTGCACCATGAAGTACAACCCCAAACGCCATGAACGGTTGGTGTCGATGCCCGGTTTGGCGGCACTGCACCCGCTTCAACCGGATAAGAC
>CAWUOE010000582.1:0-2445 GCA_963923355.1 uncultured Gemmataceae bacterium
CAGCGGATGACAAGGGAGGTGTTGTTGCTCAGATTGCCGCCGTTGAATCCTGGATAAAAGCCGTAGGCAAATGCCCCGTTGGTATCAAATTGCTGGTAGAGGGCGAGGAGGAAATCGGCTCCAAAAACCTTCTCAAACTGATCCAGGCAAACCCAACCCGCTTTCAGGCGGATGCCTTGGTTGTATGTGACACCGAAAATCTCGCGGTCAACCTTCCGTGTATCACTTACTCGCTGCGGGGAGTCGTCACTCTCAAGGTAACCGTGCACAGTTCCAGCTTTCCCTCCCACAGCGGCATGGTTGGAGGCACTTTGGCTGACCCGGCTTTGGGTCTCTGTCAAATCCTCGGCAGGCTTTGCTGGAATAGGGGGCCCATACCGGTTCCCGGAATGTACGACCAAGTCCGCCCGCTGACACCGGGAGAAAAAGAGGCTTGCCGAAGAGCTCCTGTGGACGAAATGGCATGGCGCAAAGATTTGGGAGTTATTCCAGGGGTTTCATTGGCTCTGGAAACCGGAAAAACCATTGCCGAACAAACATGGCGGCGTCCCTCCGTTTCCGCCATCGCCCTGGAGGCCAGCACCATCCGCGGGGCAAGCAATCAAGTTTTGCCAAAGGCGGAAGCAGTGCTGAGTTGCCGAATTGTTCCCGACCAATCACCAGAAGCGGTGGTCGCTTCACTGACCAAATTCCTTACCCAATCCCCGCCTTGGGGTATGCGTGTGGAAGTGGAACCCCTGGGAGCCCCGGTAAAGTGGTGGATTACCAAACCGGAAGGTCCCGGATTCCAGGCTGCCATGGATTCCTTGCGTCTGGGGTTTAAGGCGGAACCATTGGCTATTGGATGCGGGGGAACGATTGGCTTTGTGGAGCCCTTGGAAGAACTTCTTGGGGGCGTTCCTTCCCTTCTTTTGGGCATCGAAGACCCCCAAAGCAACGCCCATGCACCCAATGAAAGTCTTCATGAGGAAGACTGGTATTCCCTAATTAAATCCATGGCTTTCTTGTTTGAGAGATTCCCGCGAAAATTGTGACCAAGCCTTGCTTAGTGTACGCATGAACATTAAACTGCTGTACAGTTGTTCAACCGGAATACTGGCTGTGGGGACCACCGGCCATGGATCAGGAACCGCTCACCACCAGGCAGCAGCAAATCCTCGATTTCATCAGGGAAAGGATCGGGGACAGGGGCTACGGCCCAACTGTACGTGAAATCGGGCACGAATTTGAGATCCGCTCACCCAACGGAGTGATGTGCCACCTGAAGGCCTTGGAAAAAAAAGGGCTTATTTCCAGAGAAAGTTATTCAGCCAGGGCTATCCAGGTAACGGATTTCAAACCGGGGACGGAATTGCCGCTTTTGGGAAATGTTGCTGCTGGCCAGCCTATCCAGGCAGCCACCCTGGATGAGCGACTGAATTTCAACGACCTTTTTGGCGGCGCAAATCATTTCGCCCTCAAGGTCCGAGGACAATCAATGATTGAGGACCACATTGAGGATGGCGACTTCGTAGTAATCAAGGGACAAGAAACAGCCAGGAACGGGGAACGGGTTGTGGCCATGGTGGACGGCGAAGTCACCCTGAAAAAATTTCACAAGTCCAGGGAGCAAATCACCCTCATACCTGCAAACGAGCAGTTGCGCCCCATCGAGGTCAAGCCGGGTTCAGACATCCGGATCTTGGGTGTACTGGTTGGTGTGATGCGCAAATGCTAGGGGCGCCCCGGCCCGTACCACCGAATCAATTGTTCCAACCTACCGCTCCCTGCCAGAACAGAAAGAAATACGCGTTGGGACAGACCTCCCAAAACCCGGTTGAATCCAAAATGGTCATCCACAATGCTGATGGCTTTAACCAGAGTTTCCCGGCTTCGATTTTTTCCGCCAAGCCGGGTAATCCAGCAAATGATCGGATAGGTCATGGCCAGGGATGCGAAACCATCGCAAACTGACATCCGGTAATGGACGTTTCCAGCGAATTGGCCCGCACTTATTTTAATACTGTAATACCTTTTAAGAATTTCCTCGCACTCCGGGTCCCATTCAAAGTTGGGCAGTTCCGCATCTTCAAAGCTCGCATCCGGTATCCAGCCATGGAGTCGCGGGACCTTGCCCGAACCCGCTGAAAACCTAAGAATCGCACCAAGCCTTGAGATGGGGCCCCGTCTGGCAATGCCCTGCTTGGGCCCGTGATCCTTTCGGGTGTGAACGGCGGCACATTGCCTGAACAAAAGTCTTGCGAGCGCATCCGGTCTAACCAGTGGCTGATTTGCTAAAGCAGCACTTTCCGTTCCGGATTGGTTCCAAAGAATGGCTCCCACTTCGGCAAAAGCAGTCAGGTCCAAAGATTCAACCTGCCTGACAGATTTCATCAAACCAAGCCAACGCAGCCCACGGATGATCGTCTCGGTTAAAGAAGCCGAACCTTCCAACCCGTCTAATAA
>CAWUOE010000583.1:0-2444 GCA_963923355.1 uncultured Gemmataceae bacterium
CCCACTCCAGGGCGAGGGTCAGGGCGCCTTCGGAATACTCCGAACCGTCCAGACCGACCAAAAGGGATTTCAACACGGGACGGACTCCATTCGATAACCCGTTGCCTCAGGCTCCCAGGTGCTTCCTGGCGAATTCCAAAAATACCTTCCAGTCTTCCGCCTTCATTTCATGCTTGCCCGTCCGCTCCCAGTAACCAAGCCTGCCGGCGGACAATTTGCCCAAAGGGGGCTTTGCCGGACTTTCCAACCCTTCCACCCCCAGCAACCGGTAAACCGGATCGGCAGCCTGCAGGATGGTGAACTGGCCATCAGGATTGGCCCATTGGTCTTCCGATGCGTTTGGAAAAAGGACGGGGCGCGGGGCGATGAGGGCAGCCATGGCGTGCTGATCGAAAGGCAGGGCCTGGGGCCGATCGTTGAATTCCTTGAACCGGCTGTTGAACCAGTGGGGGAAGGCGGTGTTGATGCGCTTCACCGATTCGCCCACTGTGCCTCTGGCCGGCGCCGTGCCGCCGCATCCGGCCTGCAGGGGAATCGACATCGCGATGCGCTCGTCCAGCGCGGCTGCCAGATAGACCGTCTTGCCCAGACGGGAATGCCCGACCGCCACGATCCTTTTTCCATCCACGGCGGGTTCCTTCACCAGCAGGTCCACCATCCGGCTGAAGGTCCAGGCCCACAGGGAAATGGTTCCCCACTGTTCGGGGGTGTGCTTTTCCTGATCGCGAATCCAGGGCTGCAGGCCCCCTCGATTTTCCTTCTGGTCCGGATCAACCTCGTTGGCCTGGAACACCGCCAAACCGTATCCCGCATCGAGAATCATCTCCGGGTTCCACACCTTGGAGGCGGTGCCCCGGCTAGCCTCGGTGGCCCGGTTGCCCACCACACCCGGGTACTTGTCATATTGCCAGCATGTGGCGATGCGGACCCCTGGGTCCGTGGTGATGGATTGATTGCCCGTGAAACTGATCCCCAGAAACACCGGGGCGGGCTTACCCTGGTCAGCCTTCTCCTTGGGCAGCAGGAGCAGCAGGTGAACCGGCGGCGCCTTGGGGCCCATGCGCACCGCGAACTCGCGCAACCAGGCCTTGCCGCCCAGGGCCGACCGGTTCTCGTAAACAGGGATGGCAACCGGACTGACCTTCAGGGTGGGCAGGTCGCCGTACTCGTAGTGCTGGATCAATGCGGCCAGTTCCGGCCTTCGCCTGGCGCGCCAGGCAACCGGAGAATCCACCCGCGTGCCATCGAGGCAAACCAAAGCCTCGGGATAGGCAGTAACAGCCGGCAGGTCAGCGGGTTTGGGAAATGCCACGGGATCCACTCCGCAGAGCAGGCCGAACAGGGCCCAGACTGGCATGGAAATGACCATGGTTATTCCCTGCTGAAAAAATGGACTTCGCCCCGGCCAGGCGCCGTGGCCTGAAACCAAAGCCCCAAAGAACTTGTGGCCACTTTAGCCGGAAACCGGGGCGAATTGAAGCAACCGGAAACGGCACCCAAGCGGATTGCGGCTTGACTTGGGGCACCTTTTCAACTATTTTATTAATTGATGAAACAGAAAAGCAGTCGCGGACAGGGCTCCACCCGCCCAAGTCCCGCGAAATCACCGAAAAACAACGGGGAACACGCCTGCCAGGCGGATTCCCACCCGCAGGTACGGCTGTCGGAACTGGCCAAATTGGCTGCCAAACCGCAGGCCCTGGACCGGGCAGCCCGACTTTTTTTCGCGTTGGGGGATCCGGCCCGCCTGCGGTTGCTGGTTCTCTTGGAAGGTGGGGAACGATGCGTGGGTGAACTGGTGGAGGTGTTGGGAGAGAAATTCCCCACCGTTTCCCAGCGCCTGCGCCTGTTGCGCGCCGAGGGATTGGTGGTGCGTCGCCGGGATGGTAACCACCTGCACTACGGCCTGGCGGATCGCCATGTGGCCGTCTTGCTGCGCAACGCTTTGGATCACGCCGCCGAACTCGCCTCCGGCACGTTGAACGCCGGAGACTTGGAGGAAGGCGGGGACCCGTCGGAAGTTTGATCGTTTGGTTTTTTATCCAGGAAGGGAGATTCAGTCATGGCTTGCCAGAATCACAATCATCAGCACGGCAAATCCTGCGGGCACACCGCCGTGAAGCACGGGGACCATGTGGATTACCTGCATGATGGCCACCTGCACCACCAGACCGAGTCCGGCGTGGAGGAGCACAAGATCGAGGTGAGCGCCGCCAATCCGGACGCCTGCACCCCAAGCCACACCTGCGAGGGTCATGACAAGGCTCACCGGCACGGCCCGGGTTGCGGCCACGAGGCGGTGCCGCACGGCGACCATGTGGACTATCTGGTGAAAGGCCACCTGCACCACCAGCACGGCGACCACTGCGACGACCATGGCCCGGTGAAGACGGCCTGAATTTCACCGAGGGTGATTTGAAAAGAGGCGGGCGCGCCACTTGGCG
>CAWUOE010000584.1:0-2441 GCA_963923355.1 uncultured Gemmataceae bacterium
CGTGATATTCTTAATTTTTCACCTCAGCCAGCAACTCGGCGACTGCCTTCTCCAACTCGGCGACTGCCTTCTCCAAATCGCCTTCCCGCAAATGCTTATAGCGGATCACTCCCTTGCTATCAATCACATAAATCATCGAGGGGAAAAAGTGAACACACCATTTGCCCAGGATACTGTCAGGCTCGGTGCCGCCGACCCAGTGGACCCAGGGCATTGGCTCCTTCTTTAGGAACTCCTTCACCGTCTCCGGCTTGTAATCGCCGCTGACGGAGATCAGCACGAAGGGTTTATCCTTGAACTTCTCCACCATCTTCCGCTCGTGCGGAATCATCGCCTTGCAGGGCCCGCACCAAGTGGCCCAGATGTCGAGCACCACCACCTTGCCCTTGTGGTCCGCAAGGGAAACCGGTTTGCCGTCGAGGTCCTTCGCCTTGGCATCGGGAGCCACCTTGCCCACGATCATGCTGGACAGGGCCACAGCGGTTTCTCCCAACGAGTTGCCGTAGGGGCCCTTTTCCTTGGCGTAGTCTTTCAGCACCCGGGCGAATGCGGATTCGGCCTTGGCAAACGCCTCTTTCCTCTCGTCGGCGGGCACGCCGGCGTTCTCGGCTATGTCGGTGTAAAATCTGGCGAGAGCCATGGCGGCTTGGCCCTTCACCGCGGCATTGGTGGATTCCTTCTCAATCCGCTCCAGAAGCTTTTCCCCATCGGCCATGGCATGGCCGGCCAGTAGCTGGCAAAAAATGCCGAGTCGCTCGCTGCCTTTGTGGTGCTTGAAAAGGAGGTCCACCGCCTGATCGGTGGTCTTGGAATCATCAATCTGGTTGGAGATGCCGATGGCACCCATGAAGCATTCGAAAGCGACCGGGTCGGCGGGCTTGTCCTGGCCGAGCTTGATCAACTTGGCGGGGTAGGGCCTCAATATTTCCAGGGCGATTTTCTTGGCTTCATCGGTGGATTTGGCTTTCTGCATCGCCGGTAGCAGCTTTTCCATCTCCACCTTCTGCCATTCTTCGAAAATTTCGGTCATGGCTTTGGCCCGCTCGGGATCGAGCGTGGGGAGGGGGGCCGGTTTGTCCTGCGCCGGCAAGATCACTAACAGGCTTGTCAGAAGCAGGTTCCCGAGCATCTGCCACCTCCATCGAAAATAGTCCTAAACCATTGCGCTCAATAGGCTAGGGCAAAATCACATATTGGTGCCAGTCGAGATGCTTTTTAAGACCCCAATAACCAGCAAAAAGGATAAATCCCCTTCGGGTCGAATGCCCCTCGCCAACACCGCCCCCCATCCCACGGCGATCCTCCATTCCACAACCCGCTGAACCTGTTACCTGGGATTAGGGAATTTCCTGCTGGGTATTGTTGGTTTCCTTCGAATTCTGCTCGCCGGGTTTTATGGAACGGGAGTGGTGCCAGACCAGGAGGGAGGCGATGGGCAGGGAGACTCCAATCAAAGAATTCTTCAACCGTGCGTCCCCATACGGCAAAGGTGAAGGGGAAGCCTGTGTACCGAAAGGGGAGGAGGCCCATATTGCGAATCAGGCCGGTCAGATTCGCTGCCAGGAAACAGAGCAGCAGCGCGACAACCCACACGGCAAAAACCCTGCCAAAGGTTTTCACGGCATGCCCCCGGATTGGTTCCTGTAGGTTTTCGACAGTCCATGATAATGGAACCGGACCGATGCCGGCAAACATGACCGAAAGTTCCAGGCCCCGGGCCAAGGGGATGTCCGATTCTTCAAACCTTACACCAGACCAGAAATCGGGTGCCATGGTTTGTCCGCTTCAGACTAACCATGAGGCTTGGGAGTTTAAGCCCCGGCAAAAAAACGTTGGAGAGGGGCTTCTTGGTTGGGGCCAAGTTGGCAGAAAAAAAGGGAGCCGGGTTGGGGGAAAATTGAATTTCTCCGCTTTGGGGTTTCAGATAATGTGGACGCGAAGTGCCGGCTCTTTGGGTTTTTCAGAGAATGAAGGGGCTAGAGTGGTGGGATGCTCACGCCGATCGAAACATTGCTGTTCAGTTCGGGCAGCGCCCATGTGGTGGTGGAAATCCTGCAGGCTGATGGTCGGCTCATCGTGTCAGTCGCCCCGCGCGCAAACTTGGGGAATGTGAAGGTCGCAGAGTTCACAGAGGTCAAGATCACCTCCATCGAAGTTTGCGGCGACGGGCCGGACGATCTAAACCTGCCGTGGGACATCATTGGATTCGACGGCTACCGGCTGTCGGAGTTGCTCTGGGAGTTCGTGCTACACTGCATTGGTATTGAGTACGGTTTTCAGGCACGCTGGCCGGAGGCGCGGATTCTGTGAAGGCCTGGCGGCCATGGTTAGCGGGAAGCCCGCAAATCATGGCACCCGGGTTCAGGTCGGTTGCGAGTTTTAAGACGCAGCGGGCACAATGGTTTTGCTGGGGCGGTCGGTTTTTTGTCCGCGCCAGTCAC
>CAWUOE010000585.1:0-2436 GCA_963923355.1 uncultured Gemmataceae bacterium
ACCACCACATGGGCCACACCGTGCTCATCAATCCCCGGAAGCGGAATGTCACCCACCTGCTTAAACCTGATCAGCAACGGAGTAATCTGATCAGGTTTATCGGCTGAAAGGCGCAGCAGCATGCCCGGGGCACCAAGCAGAATCTCACGGCCGGCCGCCGCCAAGTACCTGCTGCCCGGGGGAACCCGGAAACGGCCGGTTTCTCTCCAACCTCCTGCCGTTTTTCCGAATCGGATCAACTGGGGGTCCGAACCTGCCGGTATCTCACCCGGCAGGCACGGCTGTGGTGTGTCTGCCAAGACCCAAACTTCGCCAACGCGTCCCGAGGCAAGACCCAGCACCCTACCCGCTTGAAATGGAGGCAATTCCTCCATGCCAAGCCCCTCCGCCAGGGACATGAGTGGCGTTTTTGGTCCGGAAGGGGATGCGATCAATCGGTTTTTTGAAGAGGGTAGGTCATCCCAGAATGGCACGCCACCGGCTTCCGCCCCGGACTCCTGCCAGGAAAACGGAGCCAGAAAAACACTTAGGGTTATCAGCAAAACCCCGGACATGCAATCATCCCCACCGGGAGTCCGGCGATGGTTAGAATCCGGCGACGGGAACCACGCGCAGTTTCTGGCTTGTGCCTTCCCTGAGGATTTCTGCCTCTATCGCCTTGCCAGGTTTCAGGGTGGAGGAAACTTGCAGCAAGTCGCTGGGGGTGTCAGTCCAGCGGTCATCCAAGCTCAGCAGACGGTCCCCAGCTTTCAAGCCCGCAACAGCGGCCGGACTTCCGTCACGAACCTCTGAAACCACCACACCCGATCCGTCCTTCCCAGCCTCGCCGGCAACGATCCCAAGCACCGCTCCGGGGGAGAGCATCTTGTACCCGTCGCGGCTGGTTCCCTCGCTGCCAAAGAGTCCCTTCATCATCTCCTTCATCACATCGGGTGGCTGGAATGTCCCTGGTTCCAGGGTCAGAGTCTGGTCGCGATAATCCAGCGTCATCCGATACCGTGCGAAGAACGGGAATCCGACGATTCCTTCAATCGGCCCCAGATGCTTGGAGATGATCTCCACGGTGGGATGATCCATCACCATGGCGGAAATGTTCTCCACGGTGCCCTGTCCCACCTGCAGTTTCTTGATTTTCACATCCCCGCGCGAACCATAGGGTGCGAAAAGCATGGCGGGCTTGCCCTTCAACAACTCGGCCTCCCGGGCCACTTTGTTGTTCACCAGGTTGGCTGGAGCTCCGGTGTCAAAAATTAGCGTGAAAGGCCCCTTGTCGTTGACTTTGACATCGACTGTCATGTGTCCGGTCTTGAGCAACTTGAAGGGAACCACCGCCGCCTGTGTGTTTGCAGTGCCTTTCGGGTTGTCAGCCACTCCTAGCGTGGTGAAAGTGGTCAATCCTGCAGCCAGGGTCAATCCACCCACTACCCGGGAGATGCGAGCCAAACGGTTCATACCCCGCCCTCCATGCGAATGGTGATTTCCTGGGTTTGCCCGCTGCGGTCAATCTTCAGTTTCACATCCTGACCGGATTTGATTTGGGCCAGCTTGGCAAACAGCGCCGATCCGTCAGCAACCGGGTTGCCCTCCACTGCAAGGATCTGGTCTCCCGCCTTGACTCCCACCTTCTCCGCTGGACTCCCGGGAAGAACTCTGGCCACCTTGGCCGTCTTACCCTCTCCAGTATCCTCCAGCACAACCCCCGCATAGCCTCTTGCCACCAGGGTGGGATTCGCCTTGCGACCAAGAAGTCCTCCCAGCCCCTTCATCATCCCGCCAATGATTTCAAGCCCACCCGGACCGGAAGACTCCCCTTTCGCGACAATGCCGAAGGGGCTTTTGGGTTCCCAATCAATTTTTCGCCAGACCAGCCTGTCGGTGGCCATGTCAAAGGTGATGCGGTACTGGGCCAGGATGTTGTACCCCATCAAGCCATGAATCTCGACACCGGCCAACCCCATGCCATTCATACCCTCCAGCTGAAAAGGCGTGGCAATCCGCGCCTTGGCCTTGGGAATCTTCAGCCCGCCCTCCAGTTCAAGCGAGTCGCAAATCCCCCAACCGTCCTCTCCCTGCTTCACCCCGGCCCGCTCCGCCACCTGCTCGGTGAAAAACAGGGCGGGGGCACCCGTATCCAGCACAAAATTGAAGGGCCCCTTCCCGTTGATGCGTGCGCGGACCAACACATGCTTGGAAAGGGTCAGGCGATAGGGAACCTCAACGGCTGGTCCGATTCCTGCCGCCACATCCCGGGCACGAATTTGTACGGGAGAAAGAACGACAAACGGAACTGCCAGCAGCCCAAGCAAACCGACCAAGGCCACTGATCCCCGCAGGCTGGGCATGGGGTGACTCTCCATCATGAAACGGCTGACACGCAACCAAGTGTGGCGACTGTCTCTTATACACATCTGACGCTGCCGACGATACTCCTTGTGT
>CAWUOE010000586.1:0-2427 GCA_963923355.1 uncultured Gemmataceae bacterium
AAAGTCCTGTGAGGATGGTGCTGTTTAGAAGAAAACGGGCATGGTCTTCCACCACGCGAATCCCTTCGCGCACGCGGTTGGCGCAGGCGTCGATGATCCGCGCCATTCCCTGGGTTGAGTTCAAGCTGTCAGAAAGGGTTGCGGTTGATACCGGGCCTCCAAAAAAAGGTGTGGGAACAGGTGGAGAGTGGGCGGACGGTTGCTCCAGCACAAATCCGTCCATTGCAACCGCACGCTGTGGCACAGGAAACAGTCTGGAAAGCAAGGACCCCACAGACAATCCATGCAAAATCAGGGCTTCCACATGGGGATCCAGTGACGATTCGTCTGAAAAGAGTGCTGCCAAAAGGTGATGCGAGGAAATTTCTCCTGGTTCACCCATTTCCCTGGCCTGGAATCGGGCTAGACGCAGGATTCTTCCCCATTGCCGCCGTGTTTCGGCTTCCTCCAGGGCAGAAGGCTGTTCAGCATCATCCGTAAGGTTGGCAGGCCAGGGAAACTGTGCCAGATATGCGGGTAAACGCAATCCTGACCAAGCCAGCCATTGGCCAGCTACCCCCTCATCCTCCTGCAAAAGGGCGCGTATGAGACGGGCTTGGGCGGTCCATTCCGGGAGGATTTGGGCCAGGCGGTTCGCGCGGCTGAGGGCTCTGTAAACAGCCGGTGTCAAATCCATCGGAGTTACCAAAAAGCAAATGGATCCTGGAAAACAGTTGGCGATTGCCAAAGGCTGCTCAACGCATCATCCCAACCGGTTTCCTGATTGTCACCACCGCCATAACCAGAACAATCCACCCGCAAGGATTCGGGAATGGCCCGAAGTTTAACTGGAGCCACGGATTGGGCAACATCCCCCTCGACCACTGTCGATGAGAAATAGCGATAAGGTCCGTTCCCGATGCCTCGTGGGGCGTTCGAGGGTTCAGGATCCTGGTGGGAGAGATGTCCATGGCGAGCGACTGGACCCGTCTCGGTTGGTGCAAATTCAGGTTGGTCGCGGCAGGTACGCTGTTTTTGGCGACATCCGCCGCGGTGTCCGCCCAGGATTCAGATAACAAAAAACCTGAGATCCCGGCTGCGGTGGATCCGATCCCCGCCGAGATGAAGCTCGGTTTGGACGAATGTATCGCGATCGCCATGGAGAAACAGCCCGCCATCCTGGCTGCCCGGTCCACGCTGGCTGCTTCCCAGGATAAAAAAGTCGCCTTGGACAATATTGGCTTGCTGGCCAATCTGGCCACGCCGGAGATGTCCATTCGTCGTCAGCAGTGCTGCTTGGGCATTGAGCAATCCGAGGCGCTGGTGCTCAAGGCTGAGCATGAGACAAGGCAGGCGGTCACTTATTCCTACCTCATGGCGGTCTACGCCAAGCAGCAGCACCGCCAGTTGCTGGACATGATTGAAAACACCAAGTTGCTTCGTCGCGGTGCCGAGGCAAAGGCCGAGCGCTTCCCTGGGCAAGTCGAACTGGTGGATATCGCCCTGTCGGCCAGTCAGAGCCGACTAAGCGACGCGGAAAATGGGATCCAGCAGGCTATCGGTGCCTTGCGTGAGGCCATGGGTACCACTGATACGGTCGTACCGATCCATGACCATTTGCCCAAGGCCCTGAACAGCATTTCCTCACGCGAAGAGGCCGTTCAAATGGCCCTATCCAACCGGCCTGAGATGCGCCAGGCGGAGCTCGGACAGCAGGCCTTCGGATTGGAGGTTTGCGCCCAGGAGAAGAACCGTTTCAGCCGTCGGTTGGCCACCCTGTCTTCCGCCACCGATATCCATGCGATCCTGGTTCCCCCTGGTGAATTTGTCGAGAACTACAGGCCCGGTGCCTTGGTGCCTGAAATGCCGGCCTTCATTGCCGGCCGCCGCCAGGACCGGGTCAACCAGGCCAATGATCTGCACATGCGGGCCTTTGATTTGCAGGACAAGGTCCGGAACCTCGTGGAACTGGAGGCCGGAAACGTCTGGCTGAGGTGGGACAAGGAAAACCGCAAGGGCCCGGTTCTCAAAAAAGGAATCGATTTGGCGGCGAAGCGCAGCGATGAGCTCAAAAACGAGTTCTCCGAGGTTCCGAAGATTTCCCCGCGGGATGTGCTGGAAGCCGGCCTGATCGAGACCACTCTGCGCCAGCAGGCTGTGGAGGCCCATTTGGCCGCCCTGCAGGCTTTGGCGGTTCTGGAAAGGGCCACCGGGGGAGCTTTCAGAATGGAGCTGGATTGGTCAGCCCCAGCCCCCGAACAGAAAAAACCATCCGCCGGCAAGCCGTTTGGCATCGACCCCAAGGCCGAGAAAAACACCGACAACGCCAAAACCGGGGAATGACTTCGCCCAGTTTCCCGGTTTCGGATCGGCAAAAGACTGGATTTTTAGCCCTGACCCTTGTTAAGCACCTGTCTCTTATACACATCTGACGCTGCCGACGATACT
>CAWUOE010000587.1:0-2426 GCA_963923355.1 uncultured Gemmataceae bacterium
GCGCTGGTTCTTCCCGCAATTCACCTGTTCCAGCACCGGCACACCCCGTACCGGGGGACGGAATCACCACCAATGCCCGGCGCGTTTATGCTTGGGCAGACCCGGATGCGGCCACCAACGGTGTTTCCGGCCCGCACAAATCCCTTGGGAACAGGACTGCCCGTATCAACAATAACTCGAGCCCGATTGGCGGGCCGCCGGAATGTCGTTGGAGTGTCAACAATTGCGGACCGAACGACGAGCCATTTTCCTTCCACGTAGGTGGCATGAACGCCTGCTTTGGCGACGGATCTGTCCGCTTTGTTCGGGACAGCATTGATGCACTGGTTCTGAAGGCACTGGTGGGCGCCAATGACGGCCAGGTGGTCACCATTGACTGACCCTGCCTGACTGGTTTAGGCACTTTCCCGGGAGAATATTCGTGCGATCCACCACCTTGTTGCTTTTGGGCTTCAGCCTGTCGGTTGCCTCCGGGTGCGGTGGCATGGCCACACCGATGGGTGAAAAGAAGGAAACCATGGGCAGGTTGACCCTGAACGGGAAACCATTGGCTGATGTGAAGGTTGTGCTGCAGCCTATGGGCGACGGTGCCGACGCCCATGGCGTTACAGACAAGGGGGGCACTTTCAAAACCCAGGCCACGCCGGGTAAATACACCTGGTATGTGCTGCCCAAAGATGAGAAAAAATCATCGGAGGGGGCCTTGAAGGCGGTGCCTGAGGCATTCAAGACGGGCAGTATGGACCGCTCCGTACAGACCGGGGCCGGTGAACTGAACCTTGAGGTGAAGTAGGCCCCAATGCCTTGTTAATCCCAAGCGGCCGGGCATCAGGGAAAATGATGCCCGGCCGCTTTTTTCAATGGACAACTTCAATCCAGGACTTTGGATGCCATGAACAGCATCTCCCGGCAGATTTGGGCGGAACGTTCGGCATAGCGACTGGATTCATCGGGAGTATCGTCGGCAGCTTTGGGATCCTCGTAGCGGATGGCGACGCGCAGGTCGCAGCCGGTGACGATGGGGCAGGCATCGTCGGCCTGGGAGCAGGTCATGACGGCGCAGTAGCCGGTAGTGGGGTTGGGTGGTTGGTTGAAGACCTTGGAAAAGCATTCGATGGTGGGGAAGTCCGCGGAGTAGCGGACCTGGTAGACGGGATTAGGGATGGTTGGATCTTTTGGTTCGATTTCCAATCCACAGGCCCTGAGGGCGGTGACCGCCCGGGGATTGAAGGCGGTGGCTTCTGTGCCACCGGAATAGGTGACCACCCCGGGGATTTTGAACCAAGCCGCGGCCACTTGGGCCCAGATCTGGGAGAGATGGCTTCTGCGTGAGTTGTGGGTGCAGATGAAGGTGAGGCGGGCGGGAAGGCCGGCATTGACCTTTAGGCGCACATATCCAGCCACCTGGGAAAGCTCGGCCTTACGGTCCACCGGGATCTGGTCGAATTCCTGGGCACAGTGGGACAAGTAGGAGTGCAGGGTAGGAAGAAATGATGGCTTCAGGTTTTGAGTCATGGGCATGATTGCTCCTTTGGAATTGGATCAGGGGCTGTGCTGGTCAGGGGCAGCCTTGCCGTGGATGAAATTGGAGAGAGGGACGGCCAGGAACGCACCGGAAATGGGGCCAGCCACGTAAATCCACAGATGGCGCAAATCCAGCCCGACCAGCGCAGGGGCAAGGGAACGCGCCGGGTTCATCGAGGCGCCGCAGATGGGGCCAGCAAACAAAGCCTCAAGGGCGATAACCGCGCCTATGACCATGCCCGCCAGAGAGTTTGCAGGGCCCGAATTTTTGGCGAAGGCGAGAATAGTGAACATAAGGATGAGAGTGAGCAGGCATTCCAGCGCCAGGGACTGGAACAGGCTGCCCGCCGGTTGGGTGACACCCCAATCGGTGTTGCCGGGAAACAGCAGGCGCAGTGTGAGGCTGGCCAGAAGGGCCCCCACTGATTGGCTCATGAGGTAAGGGAAAACAAGCTGTTTTTCCAAGAATCCGGAAACATGGAGGGCCAAGGTGACGGCGGGATTGAGATGGCAACCAGAAACATCGCCCAGCGCGTAAATCATCGCCATCACCACCAAACCGAAGGTGAGGGCCACGCCAGGGTGGGTGACCGTGCCGCCGGTGACCTGGTTGATGACGATCGCCCCGGTGCCGGCGAAGACGAGGCAGAAGGTGCCGAAGCATTCGGCTACTATTTTCTGGCGTGTGGCGGGATTCAGGGACAGCATGCGTTGGTGCCTCCGGCGCGGATGCCGCTGACCCCTTCCATCAGGCACAGGGCCTGGGCCATGAGGGACCGCACGCACAGATCGATCAGGCGGTACCGGATGGTATTGCCCTCGCGCCGGGAGGTGACAATGCCCAAGTCGGCCAGGCGTTGCATCTGATTGGAGACCGCCTGGGGCTTCATGCCGATGGAGGA
>CAWUOE010000588.1:0-2415 GCA_963923355.1 uncultured Gemmataceae bacterium
ACCAGGTAGCCGACATAGAACAGGCCGTAGCCCCAGTCGATGACCGCATCGGCCAGGCCCAGGTCCTTGGTCATGCCGAGGCGGGCGAAGCCGACATTGGCCCGGTCGAGGATGTTGAACACATACAGCAGGCACAGAAAGGGCACGATGCGCCAGGCCACCTTGCGTGTCGCACTGGCCGCCGCTTCCAGGTTCATGGAGAGGTCCCCCGGGGGATTAGGACAGGTCCCAGTATCGCCCATCGGGAGGTGGATGCCAATCAGGTGCAGATGGCGCGGATCGGGGCACCGAAGTCGATGTCCAGCCGCTTGCGGCCGGGGATCACCAGCCGGCGCGAATCCAGGCCCATGCGGTCCAGCACGGTGGCGTGGATGTCGGTCACATAGTGGGGCGATTCCACCGCGTGGAAGCCCAGCTCATCGGTGGCCCCGTGGATGCAGCCGCGCTTCACGCCGGCGCCGTAGAACCAGACGGTGAAGCCGTGGGGGTGGTGGTCGCGGCCCGTCGGCATCTTGTAGGCGTCGCGTGTTTCCAGCCCGGGGGTGCGGCCGAACTCGGTGCAGCAGACCACCAGCACCTCGCGGTCCAGCCCGGTGCGCTCGAGGTCCTGGATCAGGCCGGCCAGCGGTTTGTCCACCCGGGCGGCGCTGCGGGCGTGCAGGTTTTTCAGGTCGTTGTGGGAATCCCATTCGCCGTAGTCGCTGAGATAGACCAGGTTGAAGCGCACGCCCCGTTCGGCCAGCCGGCGGGCCGCCAGCAGGCGCCGGCCGTAGACGGCGGTGGCGGGATCGTCGATGCCGTAGAGCTTGTTGGTGCCGGCGGGCTCGCGCGACAGGTCGAGCGCCTCGGGCATGGCGCGCTGCATGCGGAAGGCCAACTCGTAGTTCCTGATGCGGGCCAGCGCCTGCGGGTCGTCCGGGTAGCGGGCGGCGGCCAGACGATCGAACCGTTCGACCAGACGGAACTGCTCCCGCTGTTCCCGCTCGGCCACACCCTTGGCCCGGGTGGCGAAGGGCAGGGGGCTGTCGCCCTCCAGCGCCAGTTCCACCCCGGTGTGGCGCGGCCCCAGGTAATCGGCCGCCATGTTTTTCTTGACGCGGATGTCGGTGTACTTGCCTAGGAAGACGAACTGGGGCAGGTTCTCGTTGAGGCTGCCCAGGCCATAACTGACCCAGGAGCCGATGACCGGCTGCTGCTCGTCCAACTGGTGGCGGCCGGTGTGCATCTGGAACTCGGCGCCATGGTCGTTGTCGGTGGTGTACATGGACCGCACAAAGGCCAACTTGTCCACCTGCCGGGCGAGGTGGGGGAACCAGTCGGAGACCTCCATGCCCAACTGTCCATGCTTTTTGTGGCCGACCTGCATCGGGAAGATCTTCGGGTAGGGGCGCGTGCCACCCACCACATCGCGCGAGTGCTTGAAGAAGAGCGGCGATTTCAGCGGGTCGGTGAACGGGGTGTCGGTGAAGGTCTTGCCGGCATACTGGTTCAGGGCAGGTTTGGGGTCGAAGCTTTCCATCTGGCTGACGCCGCCCGACAGGAACACCCAGATGACGCTCTTGGCCTGGGGCGCATGGTGCGGCAGTCCGGTGGGTGAGATCGACAGGGACTCCGGGTTGGCGCGGGCGATGCCATCGCGGAACAGCAGGCTGCCCAGCGCCATGCCGGCGCAGCCCATGCCCATGTCCGCCAGAAAACCGCGTCGGTCGGGTGTCATGTGGATCGGGCCTCAGCGAATGGTCAGGAAATCGGTGTGGTTGAACAGGGCCAGGATCAATCCCTCGCGGGCGCGGCGCGCGGGGTCGGGCGCAGCGGAATCCTTGGCGACACCGGGAGGGAGTGACGCCGGGGCCGTTTCGCGCAGGGCGGTGAGGTATTCCAGCGCGGCTGTTTGTTCCTCGGCTGTGGGTGCGCGCGCCAGCACCTGTTCGAAGGCGGCGGTCACGAAGGCGGTGTCGGCGGGCTGCCGGGGGTGGAGTGTCGCCGTTAGGGCCTGGGCCAGGCGGTGGGTGAGTTCGCTGTTGGCCAGGGCCAGCGCCTGCTGGGGCAGGACCGAGGCGGAACGCTGGTAGGCCTCGCAGGGGTTGGCAGCGTCGAACAGGTCGAGAAAGACCGCCCGGCTTTCGCCGTGGTGTGTCAGGTAGAGGCTGCGGCGCTTGCTGGTCAGCGCCTGATCCTGCGGGATGTCGGGGCCGCCACGGGCGCCATCCAGTTGACCCGCCACATGGAGCAGGCTGTCGCGCACCACTTCGGCCTGCATGCGCCCCAGCGGGAAGTGCCAGAGGCTGAGGTTGTCCTTGTCTGTCAACCGGGCGGGGTGGTCCGCTGGTGCCGGACCTGACCGGGTGCGGTAGGCGCGACTGGTGACGATCAGCCGGTGCAGGCGTCGCATGCTCCAGGGAACCGACTTGGGAT
>CAWUOE010000589.1:0-2415 GCA_963923355.1 uncultured Gemmataceae bacterium
GCATCCGGCACACCCATGGCCTCAGACCAGCCAGTCAGGGTGCCTGCCAAGACTATTCCAGCCCCAGCCAGCATGGCCGGGTAGGAAAGCCAGTTGGGAATGCGACGAAACCGCAGGTCGGTGATTGTTGCCACCAGCGTGATCGCCAAGGCCAGCAGCATGCCGGGGGATGCCAGGGGGCCAGGTATCCATCCTCCGAAAATGGCACCGACCATCTGAAGGCCAATCATTGCTGCCAAAGCGATAGGCCAGATAGGTTTTCCGGACCAGTATTGCACTAAATCGCTCATGGTTTCTTCCCCCACACTGCCGCGGATAATTCCCTGTCCGAGGGCTTTGTTTGATCAAGAACATCACTAGAGAATCGTGAGATTTTGCCGGTCCATGCCAATTGCTGGCCTTGCAATCCGGTTTTCATCTCAAAGATCTTTCGCATCCGGTATCTTTCGCCTTTTGCAAGTCCGGCCCCCTCACTGATTCCAGTGACCCGCCGGGAGCCATCTTTCATTCGGGCTATTTGAACCACCACCTGAATGGCGTGTGCCACTTGCGCCCGGGCAACATAGACCGGCAGTGCCACATCACTCATCAAGCAGAGGGTTTCCAGGCGCACCAGGGCCAGCAGGGGATTGGAGGCGTGGACGGTTGTGAGGGCGCCGTCGTGGCCGGACAGCATCGATTGGATCAGGTCGAGAGCCTCGCCGCGGCGCACCTCGCCGACGATGATCCGATCCGGGCGCATGCGGAGTGAGTCGACGAACAGATTGCGGATGGTGACGCCGCCCTTGCCGTCAGGGCCTGGTTGTTTTGCTTCCAGATAGACCGTGTGTTCCTGGGCCAGCCGTAATTCCGAGGAATCTTCGATGACGACGATCCGTTCCCGCTCATCGATGGCGAAGGACAGCGCATTGAGCAACGAGGTTTTGCCGCTGCCGGTGCCACCGGAGACAACGATATTCCGGTGGCACGCCACCATCAGTCGCAAATACTCAGCAACCTCGGGGGTGAGAGAGCCTTTGCCAACCAGCCAATCCAGGGTTGTCTCGTTCTTTCTGCCGAATTTGCGGATGGAAAGACAGATTCCAGCCCGGCTGGCCGGAGGAATGATGGCATGTACCCGGAACCCTTCCGGCGGCGGTAGCCGTGCGTCCATGCTGTGGTTGTGTTCGTCCAGCCTTCTGCCGACATATTCCGCCAGATTGCGGACCGCCATTTCGAGGGATTCTTCAGAATCGAACCGGCGGTCTGTCAATTCCAGTTTGCCACCTCTCTCACAGTAGATTCGATCGGGACCATTGATCAAAACCTCGGTGACCTCTGGCCTCTCAAACAGCAAGTCCTGTACGGGGCTGAAAAAATGCCGCAAGGTTTTCTGATAAATCTGTTCACGCAGCATGACCATTTGCCACCCCAATTTCAGGGCCTTGAGTTCTGGGCTTGATTGTTGGTGGGATTGATTGGTTCGCCTTTCTTGCCAGCCAACGCGAACAGTCCGGCAAACATACCCGCCGCCCCCAATGCCGCACCCGCCAATATGGGCAGCCAGTTTCGCAAGCCGACTCCGGCCCAAGCTTGCCTTGAGATTTTTCCGGAGATAAAAGGAGCGGTAGCGGCGTCCACCATTGGCTGGAACGGCATTGACGTTGTCCCCGGGGCGCAGGTTGTGGGGGCTGAAGTTCGTACCGTTTGCTGGATTGGCTGGAAAGGTGGCTTGCCAATTTGGCCGGAGGAACCACCGGGGGTTTTCCGCACCTTGACATCCCCGGAACGGATGGTACCCGAACTGCCTCCTTGGCCACCTTTTTTCCTAGACAGTGCGGTGACCTCCGTGAGCTGCATGCATTGGGGGCAAAGCAACTCCACCCTGAGGTTCCGGATCAGTTCCCCCTGCTCAGTGGCGGAAAGCTGTAAACTTTCCCGGCAATGCTGGCACCGGGTACAGGTTCGTGTCTCTTCCATCGGCATTTTCCCTGTCCTTGGGCACCACCTGGTGCCTCTCAGACTCTTAATCACCAAAGGCTGCCGGCGGCGACAAGGTGGCGACCTGCCTGAAGATTGAGGGGTTTGATTTGGCCATTTTGTCGAGCAACTGGATCAATTCCTCCAGACATTGTTTGGATCCCTCCGGAACATCGGAAAGACTGATGGACTGGTTGGCCAAAAACCCTGCCAACTGCCCGACCGTTTTCACCGAATCGCTATCAGGGACCCATTGCCCGGAAAGGACTACCGAGGGCTTATCACCCATCATTGCCTTGAATTCCTGCTCCACCCCGGTAAGGAATCGTTTGGCGCGGCAATACTCATCGGGGGTGAGCAAGGAGGCATCCCGGGCCAGATGCGCGTGGGCATTCTCAACCAGTTTCCTGCCGCTTTCCACTTGGGAGCGAGGAGATTTGCCCAAGGAAACAGACT
>CAWUOE010000590.1:0-2406 GCA_963923355.1 uncultured Gemmataceae bacterium
CTGCAGAAAGGGTTGGTCGACAAGACCGAAAAACGGATTGACAGCGACATAATCCGCAAGGGGCCAAAGCGGAGGAACCACGGCATGGATCGATTCCAGGGCTTTACCCAGCACCCTGTCCATGGATTGTGATTCCGGCCGGGCATCCTTCCGTCCATGGATGCTGTTTTTGACGGGACAGGGCTTTTGCAGGGTGGACATGGAAAAGTACCTTCCTTGTGTGAATCAAAGGCGTTTGGGAGTTCCCGTCACTGGACGGGAGAGGACTGGCCGTAGAACCTGCCGGTCAATCGCCGGGCCGGAATGTCGATGTAAAAGCCATTCATCGCGTGAACATACAGCGCGTTGATCCAGGTTGGCGGTGTCGGCCGCTGCACCAAAATTTGGATCAAGAAGACACCGCCAAATCCGATGGCCACCAGCATCATCAGGGACCAATCCAGGAACGAGGGTGGCCCAAGCGGAGTGGGAACACAAGGGGCCAGAAGGTAGTCGATGACCCCGAAGGCGGTGAAATAGGCGGCACAGGTCAGTGAGGCGCCTGCCAGACCCCGAAGGGCTAACCCCCGGTCACCCAGGACCCAACTGAGGGTTAGCAGTTGCGTGAGTGCCAGGGCCAGCACCAGTCCGAGCAAAACGCCGCCAGGTTTGAGGAACGGGTCGATTCGCAGAATTTGGAAACCGGTGTAGACAAGGAGGACGGATGCCATGGCGGCAATCAGGCAGGTGCCGAGTGTCCCAAGGGTGGCCGATGGAGTTCCGGCTGGATTGCCGCAGTTGGCGGATTTTTCCAGGACACTGCCGCTCCGCAGGAATGCGTGCGCCTTGTACGCCGAGTGGGCGATGATATGCAGCATGGCGGCTGAGAAGGCTCCCAAGCCGCATTGCAGCATCATGAAGCCCATTTGTGCGATGGTGGAATAGGCCAGGAACCGTTTGATGCTGGTTTGAGTGAGCATGACCATGCCACCCAACAGCGCGGTGAATGCGCCCACCACTGCCAACAGGTCCAGCGCCATCGGCGCCAAACCTATCAAGGGGCTGAGCCGGATGACCAGGAAACCTCCCGCGTTGATCACCCCGGCATGCATGAGGGCGGAGACGGGTGTCGGTGTTTCCATGGTGTCCGGCAGCCAGGTGTGGAACGGAAACTGGGCCGATTTGGTCATGGCGCCCAGCACGAAGAGCAAGCCGATCCACTGGATCACCGAGTCATTTCCAGAGATGGATTCCTCGTTGGTTTTGGCCCAGGCGAATATTTCCGAGTATTCCAGCGTGCCCAAGTGGGTGAATGTCAGCCAGATGGCGGCGATGAGCAACAGATCGCCCACCCGGCTGATCAGGAATTTTTTGCGGGCGGCCCAGATCGCCCACGGGCGTTCCGGATAGTGGGTGAGAAGCTTGTGAAGCCCCAGGCTCGTCAACATCCAGGCGAGGCCGAACAGCAGCAGGTTGCTCGCCATCGCCATGAACAGGGAGGCGCCCAGGGTGACCGACATCCACCGGAAGAAACGACCTTGGTTCAAGTCGCCGGCAAGGTACCGAATGGAAAAGCGCGCGATGACCATCCCGATGAAACTGATCAAAACCAGCATGACCACCGCCACCGGGTCCAGATAGATCCCGAACCCGATGGGCGCGGTCAGTTGTGGGGAGAAACCGGCTGTCACCGGCACACCCCCGCCAAAAACAACCCACCCCGAGGCCAGGGACGCCACTAGGGCAAGGGCTGCCACCAGCGTGACTCCCTGTGCCATCAGGCCGGGGAAACGGTTGGCAATCTGGCTTGGCAGCATGACCAGGCTGACAAGCCCGAGGGCCGTGAACCCGGGCAGGGCGACCGCGATCGAATCCATGGATTCCCCTCAGCAATGAATGGCAGGCAGATGTGCGAAACATAAAGCACGAAAAATTTTTCGTCAATTCCAAATCATGAAATCAACTTATTGTGCCTTCGTAACATTGCTGCGAATTCATTTTCACGTCATTGATTTCGCTAAATGGCTGACGTAAAAACAGGTGTGCCAATGGCTTAGGGAGGCCGGGCGGCAATTCGCCCGCGGAATGCCATGAAATCCGGAAAAACCGGTAAATCTGCCGCCAAGGCCGCCGAGAGGTCCAGCCAAACCGGTCGACCGGTTTTGGAACCGGCGACCAGTCTCGGATCAGGCAAACCGAAGCCAACCGCTGAAAAGGGAAAAACCGGGGCGGGCGGCGCCCACCATTGGACCTTCCTGACCAACCACTCCCATGTCCTGGTGCTGTTGTCGAGGGATCCCTCGCTGGTGCTGCGCCAGGTGGCCCTGAAGGTTGGCATCACCGAACGGGCCGTCCAACGGATCATTGCCGACTTGGAATCCGGCGGTGTGATCGAAAGGGAGAAGGTCGGCCGCCAGAACCGTTACC
>CAWUOE010000591.1:0-2403 GCA_963923355.1 uncultured Gemmataceae bacterium
CTGCGCAAAAACGCCGAGGTTTTGGAAGGCACCCTGGGCGGTACGCGCGCGGTGGCCTTCCTTACCGGAGAGAAGGGCGCGGACGGCAAGGCGACCACACGGTTGGCCTGCCTGGAAGTGTGGCTGGCGGACGACGAGGACCCGTGCGAGCTGCACCTGGACCGGGTGAAGCCCGTGGGGAACGGCCGGTCGATGCCCCACCTGATCACGGTGCGGCACAAGGGAACCAATTTCCTGCGCCTGGAGGCTGAGACATGGGAATTGCGCTAGGGCTCCTGTGCGCCGGGGCCCTGGCACTGGCCCAGGACCCGCCCCTGGCGGAAGTGATCAAGCGGGTGGACGCCCGCCTGGTGAAGGTCTATGGGGCCGGCGGGGTTCGAGGACTGGCGGCCTACGGCACCGGGATCGTGGTGTCACCCACCGGGCATGTGCTGACGGTGAACAACCATATCCTGGATACCACCGAGCTGAGGGTCCACCTTCCGGACGGGACCCGACTGTTGGCCAAGGTGGTGGCAAACGAGCCGGAACTGGATTTGGCGCTTTTGAAGATCCAGGACTCCACCGCACCGGATGACATGCCTTTTTTCGACATCGCGGCAGCCGCGAAGGCCGGACCACCCAAGCCTGGCACCCTGGTGCTGGGTTTCAGCAACCAGTTCCAGATCGCCACCCGCGAGGAGCCGATGACGGTGCAACGCGGCATTCTGGCCGGGATCACGCCGCTGGCTGCCCGGACGGGGGCATTCCAGGTTCCCTACCGTGGCCAGGCGCTCATTGTCGACGCGATCACCAACAACCCGGGCGCCGCGGGTGGCGCCCTCACCACCCGGCAGGGTGAGCTGCTGGGCATCATCGGCCGGGAGGTGAGCAACGAGCTGACCCAAACCTGGGTGAACTACGCCATCCCGGTTTGGGCCTCGGTGGACCTGACCGACGCGACCGGCGCGGTCCGCAAGGTGACGGTGGGCGAGATGGTGGAAAAGAAGGAGAAGTACAAGCCCTCCAACCCGGCCGACCGTTCCCGGGAAAAGGCGGCCACAGTCGAGACCGGCATCGTGCTGGTTCCCGATGTGGTGGAACGGACCCCGCCGTATGTGGACTACCTGCGTGTGGGAGGCGCAGGTCTGCGCGCCGGACTGAAGCCGGACGATTTGATCCTGTCGGTGGAGGGGATTACCGTTCCGACGATCGGCGCCTGGAAGGATGCCCTGGCGGGACGCAAACCGGGCGAGCCGGTGCGCCTTGAGGTGCGGCGGGGCGAGAAAATCGAGCTGATCACCCTGACACCGGACAAGCCGGCCGTGAAGCCCCTCCCTGCACCCGCACCGAAACCACCCGTACCCCCCGCACGCTAAGCCCCCGGTTGCACCATGCTGATAGACCTGGCCCTTCTGTGCCTGCTGCTGAACCCCTCGCAGGAAACAGCCACACTGCGCGAGACTGCGATCGCCCGCGCGGTGGCGCGGGTGGCGCCCGCGGTGGTGGCGATTGAAACCAGCGGTGGCACCGACGTGGTGGGCCAGCCTGCAACTCCCGGTGGGCGCCCCGGGGCTGCCGCAGTCCGCCGGGGAACCGGGCCTACCACCGGTCTGGTGGTGGGTGCTGACGGATGGATTGTCTCGAGTGCTTTCAATCTGGCGAACCAACCGGCAAGCATCGTCGTTTCGGCGGGCGGCAGGAGGCACCTGGCCCGGATAGTGGCCACGGATTCCAGCCGGATGCTGACTCTTCTGAAGATTGAAGCCAACGGGTTGACCGTGGCCGAGGCTTACCCCGCCAGCCAGATCCAGGTGGGAATGACATCCCTGGCGGTAGGACGGGCGCTGTCTGGCGCCGCGAGTGATGCCCCCCCCTCGGTGAGCGAGGGAATCGTCAGCGCGCTGGGGCGGATCGCCGGTAAGGCGGTGCAAACCGACGCAAAAGTCTCCCCGGTGAATTACGGTGGGCCGCTGGTGGGCCTGGACGGGCGCGTGCTGGGCATCCTGGTTCCGGCCTCACCCGATGCGGAAGGCGCCACCGCGGGATTCGAGTGGTATGACTCGGGGATCGGATTCGCGGTGCCGCTGGAAGACCTCAAGCGGGTTCTGCCAACCCTGCAGAAGGGGGTGAACCTGTCGCGAGGTGTCCTGGGTGTGACCATGGCGCAGGGGGATCCTTTTCGCGCGGCACCCAAGCTGAGCGGAGTGCGGGCCGGGTCTCCCGCGGAAAAGGCGGGGTTGAAGACCGGCGATGTGATCACCCGGGTGAACGGCACCGCGGTTTCAACCCAGGGGCAGTTGCAGCGCCAATTGGGTCCGCTGTACCAGGGCGAGAAAGTGAGTCTGGAATACTTGCGGGATGGAAAAGCGGCAAAAATCGATTCGTTGGAGTTGATGGCTCCCGAACTGTCGCGACCGCTGG
>CAWUOE010000592.1:0-2402 GCA_963923355.1 uncultured Gemmataceae bacterium
GGAAAACAAGGCACCGGGGTTGCAGCATGCCTCACTGCTTTTTTTGACGGAGGCGCTGCGACCTTGGGCTCTGCATTAATTTACCCCCTCACTGGGATGTCAGTTGGCCGGTGGCAGAGGCGGCGATTGCCGGAACCTGACCCTTTGGAAGCCGGATAGTTGGGGCCGATTGCTCGGCAGCCAGCGTGTCGTCTTCCGTCAGCAGGCTCATGAAGCCCTTGCGCAATTTCTCGCAACGGTTGTTGGCAATATCACGTTCATGTTCCAGTTTCGCGACTTGCAGGCGAAGGTTATCGCGCTCCCGTGTGACGGCGCTCAGTTGAGCCACCTGTTCTTCCAACAAAGTGATGCGTTCGCGGGCATGGTCGCGTGCTTCAGCTACCACTTGGAAATCCGCCACCAACTGCTCAATCCTTGATTCCATGGCCCGAATCCGTTCGGCCTGTCCGGAGGAGGGCCCGCGGGAGCACCCCCACAACCCGCCCAAAACAAGGACAGCAACCCAGGCTGACAACTGCCAGCCCTGCAAAAGACTTTTAGTTCCTGTGGCCATGAGTGATTCTCCTGCAACCCAAGTGGGCAACCTAGGTATGTGGGAGTTATCGTCGGCTGAGTTCACCCGACTTCCTCATCTATGGCAATTGCCGGAAATAGCCAAAGCTCCAAGCATTCCCATCTCACGCGATGGTAAAAAGCGGCAAAAAAGGAATATCCGTACCCGGATTCAGTTGGGCTTCTTCCCGGATTCCCTTTGGATCAGAGCGATCCATTCACGGGCCTTGGTGATCCATGCTTGGCAGGTGGTTAGGTCGGGCGGGCACGGTTGAAATCGGAATTCTTCCAACCCTCTGCTCAGTTCCAACAGGCTCCCGGGTTCGGGAAGACTGGCTTGCTCCCAGCGTCTCACCAACTCCAAGGGGCCGGTACCGGGTTGAACCTCGATGCTTTCAGCTAAAAATGCATGCCATTGACGGTGCACTGCAGTCCACCAGCTCGAGTCCAGTTTCGGGTTGGCCAACAAGCGTTCAAGACCTGCAGGTTTTCCAAAGGACAACCCGGTGGTGAACAGGATGGCTGGGACAATGATTCCTAACGCAATCAGGATAGCGGTGGGAGTAATCTGCGGTTGTCGGATGCTTGTCTGGGATGGTTTTTCTGCTTCATCCAACCGTGTGTGAAGGGATAACGGGTCAGGCCAGGTATGCTCCTGCCATGATCCATCCGGTGCTTTCCAGCGGGCGGTGGGTACAGGGATATCGAGTGGCCCGTCAGCGCTCTGGGTGATGCGCCATCTCTGGTGATTGCCTGAAGGTGTAAGGCGCGTCACTTGAAACCTATCGGTCTGGGCCAACACCAGTTCCAGGTTTCCGTCCTGGGTCAAAGCGCCAGGCGGTGCTTCCAACCAGACCTCGTATTCCACTCGAGCGGGAGCAGTGGCTCCATCCAGTGTCACGCGGAGATGAGGTACGAATCCATTTCTCGACGGACCGGCGGTTTCCACAATCAGCGGGCGCTGTCCAAGTAGCAGGCACAAGGCGAGTAACATCAAACCACCCTGGTTCGCTGTTTGCCGTGGATCCAGTGCCCACTGGACAATTGCCCAAGTTCTAGCTGATCCAGAACAAGGTGAGTGACGGGTTGCCCCAGGCCCTCCACGGTTTCGATACACCGTTGCCTGTCCGTGGCATACTGCCTGGCAAGGCGGTTCCAGGCTGATTCAGCCAAGGGGCCACCCTGAAGCTCACCCAAGGCGGTTTCCCACGGAAGTTGGCGTACTTCTTTCGGTGGCATCGGGCTTTCCAGAAGAATCAGCCACACAGGGTGACGGTTGCCTAATGTGCCCAAAGCCGCTGGCAAATGGGGATTCAGACCATCTGTGAAAACCACAAAAGCCGCCGCCTGCCGCAATCTGGCGGGCAATTGATTCAAAAAGCCAAAGTTTGGAGGGGATGGTATCCGGGGCTCTCCGGCATAATCCAAAACTCTGCGGCAAGCAAAAAGAGCACCACTTCGTGGCGGTGTCAGGGTGTGGCGCGATGCGGTGAAAAGGCAAACGCCCACGGGGTCGCCAACCCTGTTTGCGGTGGCCAGAACAGCTTTGGCCAATTCGGTGGCTAATCGGGCCGCCGAGCCGAAAGGGGCTTGCAACCGCATCCCAGGTGACCGATCCACCATCAGGAGAAGTGGCAGGCGCCATGCGGGCAGGTCAACCCGCACCATGGGCCGATTCATCCTGGCTGTCGCTCGTGCGACCAACCGGCGCTGCGAATCCCCGGGTTGCAGGGGACGAATGCCCGCCAAATCCAAACCTTCCCAGTCACCCGGGGCTGCATGTGGGTGGCAGCCAGTCAGGAGGGGCAAACGCGCCCGTTTGGTTTTCAGCCACCGGGCGGTGAAGGATC
>CAWUOE010000593.1:0-2402 GCA_963923355.1 uncultured Gemmataceae bacterium
ATGGCGTGCCAGCATTCGGGGAACACTCCGGCGCAGCCATTTTTGAAGTAGTTTGGCCCCTCCGAGGCTCAGGGTGTCAACAGGCTTGCCATCCGGACGGGGCAAGGGCAAGGGAGGGATACGGCCCTCCCCCGAGAGCATGGCGCGAGCGCAAGCCAAAAGGGGCCCATCGGATGGATGCACCTGCGCGACCTTGCGGGACTCAATTCCACCGGTCATCCCTTTAGAGCCTCAAACAAGGAGTTAATGCCTGCCTGTGGAACTGTCAGCCACAAATGTTGGGCTGAATCAACGGACCCGCCCATGCCCCTGCATACAGCATGGGAGATGGGCCAAGGCTGGACAACCGGGCGGCAGGAAAGGTTTGGAGGCTGGAAAAAATTTGGAAAAATTTTCAAATTACAGCTGGAACATCGGTTTGCGGCGGTTTATAACACTCCCTTAGCTGGCAGCTGCTGCCACTTGCCATATACCTGGGCAGGACGCCCGGGGGCGAATCCGGAAGGATCTATTCACATCATGTTGGCAATTGCACCCGAGCTTCCCCGTATCGCTGTTTTTGGCCCTGAATCCTATTTTTCCGATCGACGCCACGGCAGTGGCCTTTGGAGTGCCGGAATCAAGACCGCCGTGGAGGTGGCCGAAGCTGAGCCTGTCCTTCTGGGTGAGAAAGCGCCGAATGGTTCCTGGGAGAACATCCTCCAAGACATGACCGGTGTCATCCTCGCAGGGTATGACGCCCGCGCACCGCGGGTTCAGGACCTTGAGGAGTGCGCCATCGCATGCCGGAAATTGCGAATCCCGACGCTCGCCATTGATCATGGCATGCACGCCATGAATTCGGCCTTTGGTGGAACGCTGATGACCGATATCGCCATCGAAGCGCCGGATGCCTTGCAGCATCGCCATCCGCCGGAGCGGGGCCTTCGTCATTCGCTGAACATCACCCAGGAAAGCCGCCTTTCCCGCCTGTTTGGTGAGGGTGAGGTGATTGTCAACAGCGAGCATCGGCGGTGCATTGGCAAGGTTGCCCGCGCCTTCCGCGTGGGCGCCACGGCGCTGGATGGCATGGTCGAAGCTATTGAAACCTCGCTTGAGGATCCCTGGTGGGCCCTCGGCATTCAGTGGCAGCCAGCTTGCTCCACCTCCAGCGGCCTCGACATCCAGGTATTCCGCTGCATGATTGATTTCGCCAAGGCTCGCAAGAGCGGAGCTGAGTTGGCTCCGCTGCGAAAAGCCGCCTGATTTGTTATCGAGCTGAGCAAGAGCATGGAAGCTCTTGTTTAAAAAGGGCCCCGGATTACCTCCGGGGCCCTTTCATTTTCCGAATAAAAGCAGGGGCTGAGTTACTGGGGGTAAGAGTCATGGCGTTGGTGACATGGTCCATCTCATCTGCGGTCTAGTTGGCAGCTTTGATGACAGTGACTTCCTAATGTTGATGAATAACAGGGCAAAAGCAGGCATGCCCAAATGAAAAAGAGCCCCTGACTAGATCAGGGGCTCTTTCCATTTCCGCACGAAAGCAGGGATCAGTCGCTGGGGGGGAGGATCACAGTGTCAATCACGTGGATCACGCCATTCGAGGTCTTGATGTCGGCCTTGATGACAGCGGCTTTGCCATTCAGGTAGACCTTACCTTCTTTGACCGAGATCTCGACCTTTTTGCCATTCACGGTCTTGGCAGACTTGCCGTCGAGCTTGATGGCGTCTTCAGCCATCACCTTGCCGGGGACGACATGATAGGTCAGGATACCAGCCAGGGCCTTCTTGTCCTTCAGCAACTCCTCAATCTTTTCCTTGCCGACCTTCTCGAAGGCAGCATCGGTGGGGGCGAAAACCGTGAAGGGACCTTTACCCTTCAGGGTGTCGACCAACTCGGCAGCCTTGACAGCAGCAACGAGCGTTTTGAAGGAACCGGCGCCGACCGCGGTGTCGACGATATCCTTGGCGTCATCCGCCCGGAGGGCAGGAATGGACAAAACGGTGGCGGCGAACGCCGCGCAAAGAGCGCGAGTGAACATGCAAAAGACTCCGTGTTGTGTGAAATCTGAAAACCGTCCCGACAGGACCAACCACTAATAGGCGGGGCCGGAGTAAAGTCAAAGAGAATGTATTAATTTCTTTTTTTTTGAAGGGATTTTCAGGTCAGGGCAGTGTGCCTGGCGCTTCGCCACCGGAACGACTGGTGTTGGTCCCCGGGGCGGACTGGTCATCGCGCGGGTCCACCGTATTACCACCAGCCGGAACTGGCGAACCGATGCCGGCAACATCGCTCAGGTCCGTATGCTCCTGAATGTCCTGCACCGTTTGCGCTGGCGCAGCGCCTTCACCCGGACGGAATACCCCAGCCAAAAGTACCAGGGTCAGTCCCAGGATCAGCCCACATACAGATTGACGGTGAA
>CAWUOE010000594.1:0-2401 GCA_963923355.1 uncultured Gemmataceae bacterium
GGGTGGTTGAGTTGCCGAGTTGAAACTGTAAACCACCAGCGCCCCGGCAGGTGCCAGGGCGCTGGTTTCGGTTTAGTGGTCATTCAGGCGGGTTTTATGTGCCTGAGACCTTGTTCACCCAAGTGACCCCGGTGCCGGGAGCACTCACTGGCGCCCCTGTGGCGGGTTGGGTGGTGGTGAGGAAGCTGCGCTTGCTGATCTGCTGGGGCACCAGGCCCAGCAGGCCGAAGTTGGCCTGGGCGCCGGTCTGGCCCGGGCCAAACCTTGCGCATTTTTAGACAGGCAATCCTGTCTTTCAGGTCCGTTTCCTTGGAAAAAGGTCGAGAACCGGTGCATGCCTTTGCTTCAGACTAGCGCCAAGTATGAAACGGCATTTTTCAAGTCGTCCGTGAGTATTTTTTTCGAGAATATTCAGCCCAACCGGTTCAGGCGGTACAGATTCCCACGCAGGCTGTGCCTGAAAGGAAGCTTTCTTGTGATTTTCAGGAAAACTATCCCGATAGCTCTTGGGCAAGGCATTGGGTTTTGCATGGCGCTTGTGCGGAAAGAACGCACCGATCGGCCTGAAGGGAGAGGCGAAGATGGGAACCCCTCGCGACAGGATCAGGCATTCCTGGGTGGTTTGCCTGTGTGCACTCGCCGGTTTTTGTATCAGCGTGGGCAGGGTCCCCGGACAGGAAAATTCCCAAATTCCCCAGGAGGGCCACGGAGCTGAGGTGGCTGCCGCTGCCACCAAGGGTTTGGACACCTGGTCCGGCAAGGGATGCTGCCCCGATGATGCGGGATGCGGCCCGGGTTGGTGCGGCTGGGTTGGGGTGGAGGCCCTGGGTTGGGCAATCAGCGGACAATCGGTACCTCCTCTGGTCACCAGCTCGCCCGCCGGCACGCCGCGTGAACAGGCGGGCGTGATCGGCTCACCCGGAACCCAGGTCCTTTATGGAAATAATCCCATCAACGGGCAGATGCTTCCCGGAATACGGGTGTACGGCGGGGTGTTTCTCGACGAGGAAAAAACCTGGGGTGTCAACGGGTCGTTCTTCACGCTGTTCGGGGGTGGAAGCAATTACCTTTCCCCCGGCGGTGCGAATCCCGGTGCGGGAGACCCGGTGGTTTCCAGGCCGTTCATCAACGCGATAACCGGCAAAAACGATGCTGAGCTGGTGGCGTTTCCCGGCGTGTTGGGTGGACAGGCCGCGGTGAATTCCGACATGTCCTTCTATGGCCTGGATACCAACCTGTTCTGCAACCTCTGCTGCGGCTGCGACTCCCGGTGGGATCTGCTCGGCGGCTACCGCAACATGGGCCTGAGCGAGGGGCTGGCGATCAATGAATACCTGACCACACTGGACACCACCCTCGGGTATCCGGCAAACCAGTCGATACTGGTAAATGATAGCTTCAATACCCGAAATACCTACAACGGTGGACAGATCGGCGTGGGGTACATGCGCTGGAACGGCAAATGGTCGTTGGATGCGCGCGCGCTGTTGGGCATTGGCGGCACCAGCTCCACCGTGAACATCTACGGCAGCACCACGGTCACCCCGCCGGGCGGTATGGCCAGCACCCAGCCAGGCGGCCTGCTCGCCCAGCGGACCAACATGGGGGAATACAGCGCCAATACCCTCAGCTTTGTCCCGGAAGTGGGCGTTCGTTTGGGCTACATGGTCACGCCCAAAGTGGCCATCACAGCCGGCTACACGTTCCTGTATTGGACAGGGGTCGCCCGACCGGGCGAACAGGTTGATCCGGTGGTCAACCCGACCCAAATCCCGCCGGGCAGCCTGATTGGCCCCGCCCGGCCGGCCTTCAACGGCGTGAACACCACCGATATCTGGATCCAGGGCGTGTCCACGGGACTGGAATTCAGGTTCTAAGGTTCCGGGTAACCCAATCTGCGGCCGTCACGCCCCCGGAAAATCAGGTGCGTGGCGGTCGCGGCATATTTCGCCGGCCTTGTCATGCCACCGAGATGCCCCCTGTGAAGCGCGGGTCGTCGGCGTAGAAATTGTCCAGCAGGTCCAGTGTCAGGCCATCAAGTATTTCCACCAGCGGCCTCGACCCGTCGGCCCGGCTGAGGATGATGTCCGCCAGGCCGTCCACATTGATATCCTGGGTTCCCACATCCATGCCGAAGATGGCGTCCGATACGGACCTGGCCGCCAGCATGGCGCCCGACCCGTTGAACACGTAGAGCGACCCGCCGCCTGCGTTGGGTCCGCTGCCCGCGACCACCTCGGAGAGTCCGTCCCCGTTCGTGTCCGCGCTGGCAATGGCGATCCCGCCGCGGTAGCCGGGGTCGAATGCGTAGAAACTTTGCCGCACAGCGGCGGTCAAACCGTTGAAATAAACGATGTGGGGAGAGGCCCCGGCACCGGCCGCGGTGATGATTTCACCCTGA
>CAWUOE010000595.1:0-2395 GCA_963923355.1 uncultured Gemmataceae bacterium
GGAGCCTTGAACAGGACGCCATCGGGTTCCACCACGAAATCCTGCACCTCGACACGATCTTTCACATAGGTGCGGACCCTGGCGGTAAACACCATGCCCTTTTTCAGCGCCACCTCGTGGGCGTTGTCACCGCCCTGGTTCACCACGGTGAAGGCCTTGCGGACCTCAAACTTGTGGGTATGGGTTTTGGGTGTCGCCATGGTGCATTCCTCCCAAGTGCCGGGGAGAGGATTTTCCCCCGTCCACACAGTATTCGCACGAGGGCCTGAGAATTTCCAAAAAAATTTCAGGAGGGCTTCGGCCCCGTGAAAAACTGGTTCGGATCGCCATGGTATTCTGCGGAACGTCCGTTTCCAAGGGCCTTTCTTCCCGCGGGTGCGAAACATCATGCCCCATCGCACGCAAACCTATTTAGGCGCAGTTGTTGCGGCTTTTTTTGTGTTTTCCCCCCTTACGGTTTTTGGTTGGCAGGACGGGTTTCCTGCGCCCAAAAACAGCGAGAAGGGGCCCGGAAGCCCGATGGAGGCGCGGGAAGCGGCCAAGAAGTTTTCGAGAGTGCCGGAGGGGCTTTCGGTTCAGGTTTTTGCCAGCGAGCCGCTGGTTCGCAACCCGATCGCCGCTGCTTATGACCCGAAGGGGCGTTTGTGGGTGGCTGAGAATTACACCTATGCCGAAAGGGAACTGCGTTTTGATCCAACCCAAAGGGACCGTGTTTTGGTACTGGAAGACACCAACGGCGACGGCTTGGCTGACCAATCCCGGGTGTTTCTGGACAACCTGCAACGATTGACCAGCGTTCAGGTGGGGTATGGCGGCGTGTGGTTGCTCTGTCCTCCCCAGCTACTTTTCGTGCCTGACAGGGATTTGGATTGCCAGCCGGATGGGCCGGCCCGGGTGATGCTGGAGGGCCTCAATGTACCCATGGAAAGCCACCACAACCTTGCCAACGGCCTGAAATGGGGACCGGATGGCTGGCTGTACGGACGTTGTGGTGCCTCAGCCTTCACACGGGTGAGGCTACCCGGCCAGACCGAGGCGGAATCGATCCCGCTGGCCGGAGGGGTTTGGCGCTTTCATCCGCGGCGGAAGGTGTTTGAACCGTTGTGCCACGGGACCACCAATCCCTGGGGGCACGATTGGGATGCCCGGGGTGATTGCTTTTTTGTCAACACCGTGAACGGTCACCTGTGGCAGATGATCCCCGGCGGGCATTGCCGACGGCCGCACACGGTGAGCCCTAACCCGATGGTGTTTGAGCCGCTGGAGATGATCGCGGACCACTGGCATTTTGACACGGGCAAGGGTTGGACATCGTCGCGCGACGCGGGGGGCGGTAGTGACTCGCTGGGAGGCGGGCACGCGCATAGCGGCGCCCTGATTTACCAGGGGGACCAATGGCCGGCGGATTACCGGGGGAAGTTTTTGACCCTGAATTTCCATGGCCGCAGGGTGAATGTGGAGTCCCTGGAACGGTCCGGCTCGGGTTTTGCGGGGAGGCATCGCCCTGACATTCTCCAGTCTGCGGACCCTTTTTTCCGCGGGATCGATCTTTTCGAGGGTCCTGATGGGAGTGTGTTGGTTCTGGATTGGAGCGACACGGGAGAGTGCCATGATGCCACCGGTGTGCACCGCACCAGCGGCCGGATCTTCCGGGTGTCTGGCAAATCAAACACCCAACCATCCACGGGGGGGCTGGTTGCCGAGGCCTTGGGGGCCCAAGGCGGATGGAAAGCGCGGATGGCCCGCGTGCAACTGTCCAACCTGGACAAGCCTCCGACCATCGACCGGCAATTTTTAAGAAAGGAAAGTTCCCCAACGGTCCGCCTGAATGCTCTTTGGCTGTTGCATATGCTTGGACAAACCGACGAGGAACTCCTGGTTTCCCTGCTGTCGGATGCGGATGAGATGATCCGGGTGTGGGCCATCCGCCTGCTGTTGGACCATCACCCCTTGGACACGGTGGAGGGCCAATCCCGGGCCGATGGAGCGCCGGTCAACCACACGGTGCTGAACGTACTGATTGGAATGGCCCGGCGAGATGCTTCGGCGCGGGTGAGGCTGGAACTGGCCTGTGCCCTGTGCCGACTCCCGGTCAAGGATCGGTCGAGGCTGGCCCTGGAACTACTAAACCACCCCGAGGACAACTCCGACCAGAATATCCCCAAGATGATCTGGTACGGGCTGATCCCCTTGGCGGACCGGAACCCTGCATGGTTGCCAGAACTGGCGGTTTCCAGCCAGATTGCACCCACGCGTGAATGGATTGCCCGGGGCCTGGCGATGCGGATGCAAAGCCACCCGGAGCCAATCAATCGATTGCTATCCTTGACCCTCCGGTCGTCGGAACGAGACCGGCTTCAGATCCTGCGTGGATTGGCGGCCGGATTGGCGGGTG
>CAWUOE010000596.1:0-2394 GCA_963923355.1 uncultured Gemmataceae bacterium
GGCCAGGATCAATTCGAGGTGCTTTTTCTGGGACTCTGTCATCTCCTTCACAGGCAAACCGGGAATTTCAGCTTTGTCCTTGCGGAAATGAACCGCGGCCTCGGGGGGCGCCTTGGCCACCAGGGCTTCCTTTTGTTGGTCGGGCGAGAGCATGGGAAAAAGGCGGTTGGCAAGCAACGCCTGCGGCCAGAAGACGTTGCCCGGGTGATCCGCCTTTTCATTGAAGCTCTGGCCGGCGTGTCCATAAAAAATGGGGCCACCAAACGCAGCTTGGGGCAGGCTGCCCCCGTCGGCCCGGAGCGTCAGATGCCGGCCGGTCAAAACCAACTGGAATTTGTTCTGCGGAACGCCGAAAAATGCCAGACTCAGCTCTTTCCCCCAGGGTTGTCCTTCGGTGTCATCCTTCAGTTGCTGGAGGAATTTGGGAAGCCAGGCGGGGGCCACCAATCGTTCGAATACTTCCCGCGCCAAAGTTTGCTGGGCAGGGGTGTAAAAATCCGAGCGGATGTGGGCCGGGGTGACCTGCCAATTGTTGGAAACAAAAGTGCGCAGCAATCCCCGGTCCTTGTCCTGGTGATCCCAGGAAAAGGCTACTGTCCGTTTCTGTTCAGGGCTGAGTGTCTTGAACAATCGGGCTGCGGCGTCCTCGGCTCCACTTTGCATCGTGGGGGCGGCCAGGACATTCGAGTTCCTCGGGAGTACCGAGGCCGCAACAGCCGCGGCTGCAAGGAACCCCCGGCGGGTACAAGGATTCACCTCTGGCAAATGTAGGGGCTGTTGCATGACCTATCCTCCGATGAACAACTTCGTTGAAACAGTTGAAAAAAGGCTCATGTATGCGAAGCGGGGTGGGTGTAGAGTCAAAAGGGCTTTATGGTTCGGTGACGCCCAATGCTTCCTCAGCCTAACCTTATTTTTCGGTCTGAGCCAGTTGGTGGAAAGGAAACAGGATGGAAACGCCGACCGGAATACCTGCCCTGCTGCGCGAGGTTTTTGTCCATGCTGTCGAGCAGGAAGCCTCTGATATCCACCTGATGCCTGGTTTGGTCCCACTGGTCCGCGTCAACGGCACGCTCGTTCCTGCTCCTGTCGGTGAGTTGTCTGTGACCGAAATGGAAGCGTTTCTTTCAGAGGTTGTCCCTGCTGCCAGTCTGGAAAAACTGCGCGAGGAAAAGAATCTGGACTTGGCCCTGAGTGTGCCTGCGGGCACGGGTTCAGTCCGCCGTTTCCGTTCCAATTTTTTCCATGCCACAGGGTTGATCGGCGCCTGTTTGCGCCTGATTCCCCCGATGATTCCATCACTGGATTGGGCGGGTTTTCCCCAGGCATTGGCGGACCGGTTGGCGTCGATTCGCGACGGTTTGGTCATTTTCACTGGCCCGACCGGTTCAGGAAAATCAACATCCCTCGCCATAATCGTGGATCGGATCAATCGGGAGGGGGGGAACCGGATCCTCACCGTTGAGGAACCTGTGGAATATCGGTTCACACAGTGCGGGAATTCCCTGGTCACCCAACGAGAGGTCGGCACGGATGTTCTGACATTTGCCGACGGATTGAAATACGGACTTCGTCAGGATCCTGACATTATTCTTGTGGGCGAGGTGCGGGATCGCGAAACCGCCCAGATGGCATTGAGTGCGGCCGAGACAGGTCACCTGGTTTTAACGACGCTGCACACCCGGGATGCCAAGGGGGCGATCAGCCGATACGCCGACTTTTTCCCACAAGACTTGCAAAAAGACATTCGTTCGCAGTTGGCCTTAAGTTTGCGTGCCGTGGTTGCCCAGCGCCTGTTGCCGGATGCTGGGAAAGGAGGGAAACGACATCTGGCCCTGGAGGTCCTTTGGAATACCAATCCGATTGCCAGTGGTATCCGGCAAGGGAAACTGGAATCCCTGGATAATTATCTGCTAACCGGTAAAGAGGAGGGAATGTTGAGTTTTGATGAGTCCATTCGCCAGTTACTAAGGGCCGGAAAAATTACCCGCCCTGTGGCTGAACAGAATGTGCGTGAGCCATCGATGCTGTCTCGATAATCCTCAAGCCTATATCTGATATTAGTTTGTGGAAATTTCGGCTGGCCTTGCCGTGGCGGGCCCAAAGTGGCTATCAACCCGGGCCCGGGCGGGATTCATTCAGAATCCCGTGGGCATATCTGCACTGGGTCGATCATGGTTTTGGCGGGGTTAATGCTGCTGTTGGTGGAGACTGCTCCCCATCAGGTGCCTGCATTGGGTGGACCGCTCCTTGGTCCGACCACCCAGAACCAACCTGCCCCTCTCTCTCCGCTGGAAGGAAACCCCGGGCTGGCTCCGGCCCCTGTTGTTTCGCCAGGGTCTCCGCCCTATCCTCTTGTGCCAGTACCGGGTCAGCCGAGTCCGCTGGACCCTA
>CAWUOE010000597.1:0-2392 GCA_963923355.1 uncultured Gemmataceae bacterium
ACACAAGGAGTATCGTCGGCAGCGTCAGATGTGTATAAGAGACAGGCACAGGACGACTCCCCAGCGCATTGCCGCCTCCAGTCCCATCACCCCATCCAGTGCGGCACGAAACGGCTGGTGTTCCCCGTGATCGGCCCGGCATCCTCCCGGATGCCCATGCCGCAGGCGTGACCATTCACCATCCAGCTCCCCGCCAGCATGTGCCGGCCATCCATCACCGGCAGCGGGCAGAGCTGCTGGTAGACCGAGGGCTGGTGCCCGTAGGGCCCACCGGTCCGGGCCGTGATCTCCCCGTCCGAGACAAGGGCGATGTTGGCCCCCTCCCGGCCCAGCAGCGGTTTCTGCACAAAGGATGTCCCGAAAGGCTCGAGGCGGGCCTCCAACAGGTGGGGATTCCCCGGAAAGAGCTCCCACAGCACCACCAGGAGCGCCTTGTTCGACAGGATCGCCTTCCAGGGCGGCTCCAGCCAACGGGTCGGCGCGCGTGTCAGATGCTCCCCGAACGCCTCGTGGAACATCCATTCCCACGGGTACAGCTTGAAGAGGGTCCGTATCTCGTGGCCCTTGGGGTCGAGGAATTTCCCCAGCCTCGCGTTCCAGCCGATGGAGTCCACCGGCAGGTGCGCCGTCGGCAATCCGGCCTGCGCCGCCGTGTCGCGCAGGTAGGTGGTCGTCATGAAATCCTCGGCGCTGCCTCCCGCGCTGGCGAAGTGGACCCCGCCTTGGAAACCCTCCCCCAGCCGCTTCCACGCGCCGATCAGTTTCTCATGGATCGAGTTGAACTGGTCCGCCTCGGGGCGGGTGTCCTTCAGCCACTGCCACTGGATCACCGCAGCCTCCAGCAGCGAGGTCGGCGTGTCGGCGTTGTATTCCAGCAGCCTCGGCGGCTGCCCCGGCCGCCAACACAGGTCGAACCGCCCGTAGATCGTCAGCTCCTGCGTCTCCCAGCTCTCGCGGATCCAGCCGTGGAACGCCTCGGGGATCCCGAACATCCCAAGCCGGCCCTCGGCCAGCACGCTTTCCACGGCCTCCAGGCACATCCGGTCCAGGGCTAGCGTCGCCGCCTCCAGCTCGTCCACCTCCGCGGTGCTGAACCGGTAGCAAAATCCCTCGTCCCAGTAGGGTTCCCCTTCGGGCGAGTGGAAGACAAAACCCTGCGATTCCACGCGCTGGCGCCAATCCGGCCGGGGCTCGGAAAATTCGCGCCACATGGGGTCAGCCTCCCGAAGATCCGGAGACCGCGTGGGCGGTGGTGCCGAAGCCCCCCCGGACGGTGCCGGCCGGCGGGGAATGGGCCATCCCGCCCGACAGGCCTGTGGGCCTCCCTCGGAACAGCCAGGGCGTGAAGCCATGGGAGGGGCCTCCCCCCGCGCCAAACCCCTTGTCCCACAGGTACCAGACCAGCCCGCCTGAAACCGCGGTCACTCCCCCCAGCACCAGCGCCACCTTGGTCGAGGATCTCATCGGCCACCTCCCCTGAGTGGGACCACGGGCCATGCGAAACTCACGAGAACGCCGCCGCCACGATCAGGGCCACCGCCAGCAGAAAACCGGTCGCCAGGATCGCCGCGGCGATGTTCCCCTTCTCCAGGATCTGCTGCCCCAAATGCCCGGGAGTCATCCAGTCGAAGGTCTTGAAGGCCGCCACCATCAGGCCGATACCGGCGACCCCGTAGGCCAGGCTCGCCAGCAGGTTGTGCAGCACCATGTGGATCGCCTGCTGCTGGCTGACCACCTCCGCGAACAATGGGCCCATGACCGTCATCTCCTGTTGCCCTGAAATCTCCCGCTCCATTCTGCCACGATTCCAATCCCTTTGCGTCTCCATCCCCAAACCACCCCAAGGGGCCATGCCCGGGGTGGCCGACCGGTTTACAATGATCCGGGTCCATTCAAACGGTTGGGTATTTCCCATGCGATCGCTTTTGCTCGGGCTGACAGCGCTCCTGACCATGCTGATCTCCGGCAGCCAGGCCATGGCCGGGCGTGTCGTGATGTTCGACATCCTGCTCGATGGCCGGGTGATCCTTGCCGCGGGCACCCTGGACCAGGGGGAACGATCGCCAGACCAGGTCTGGCGCGACCTCGGCTCCATGCCGCTTTACAACCCGGCCGGTAAATTCGTCCACTCGGCCGCGGAAACCGAGCGCCTCAACGCCTTCGAGAAAACCCTAGAATCCATGGCAAAGGGTGACCGCCTGGTCCTCAAGGGCAAGGTCCGTATCTTCTGCCGCTACGCCGGTGACGCCCGCACCGATTCGCTCATCCTCATCCGCAAGGACGCCAAATCACCCTGGACCATCGCCCCGGCCGAAGTCGAGCGCCTCGCCGCCAGCCGCACGGTCGATCCCGCCCGCCGCACCCGCGACCAGGTCGATAGCCTGTCTCTTAT
>CAWUOE010000598.1:0-2389 GCA_963923355.1 uncultured Gemmataceae bacterium
GGGATGCACTCCTACCCAAGCTGAAGGCCCCCAAGTATTCCTTCATCAATCCGAATCGGGAGGCGGATAAGGTTTTGGCATCCGCCAATCCCTTCGTATTGCCCACGCCGCCCGCTCCTGTCAGGCCTCCCACACCACCAACTCCTCCTGCTGTGGCCAAGGAGGAAAAACCAAAAGAAGATGCTGAGGATTATCTCACCGGGGTGAAGTTCACCTCCCTGTCGAGTTACGAGCGCGGTTCCAGGACCGGATGGATGGCTCATTTTTATGATCAAAACAACAATGGTGATAAAAAAATATATAGCTTGGGACTTCGGCGTGGCATTGAAATCACAGATATGTACGGGAACGAGGTTTTGACGGGTGAAATGGTTTGGGTGAATGAAAGAATGGCGGTTTTTTTGATAGATGGTGCTTACTATAGATTTAAGGTTGGCGATGACCTTTACCCTGACGGAAGCAGGGTTTTGTCTGAATCCGAGTACAAGGCCATCGGATTGTCTAGCCCCCCAAAACCCAAACCCAAAGAAAAAGTAGCGGAAGAAGAGGGTATGTAATCAGTCAACCCAAGAGATTAAAGACTGCTGAATATTTGTTAAAAAGGGCAAACTGTTCCAATTCTTCTGATTCATCGGCTTGTAACGGTCCGATGATAGGATGGCAGAGTGGATTCATTATTTTCCACTTTGGTTTGCGGTAATGTGGCCCTTGGGGGGCCCACCGACAGGAGCAGGCCATGTCCATCCATGTGCGCAACCAAAAGATCTGGCTTTCGGTCGCCACCACACCCTGGTGGAAAGTCGCACTAGCCGGGGCCTTGGTTTCCGGATTGCCGGACTGGGCCATGGAAGCCCAGGCGCAGGTTTCCTTGGTTCAAAATCCCCCATCCGTCATCTCCACACCGGAAGCTGGCTTGGTGGCCCAACCGGTACCCGCAACTGAACCGGGCCAGGTTGCCCCCGCTGTCCCCGCTGCCGCCCCGAAAAGCGAGGACAAACGGATAGTTTTCAACATGGAATCCCAGCGTTGGTCGCAGGTGTTCCAGTGGTTGGTGGATCAAACCGGTCTTAAATATGCCTCCAGCTACATTCCCCAGGGATCATTCACCTTCAAGAGCCCTGAAGGGAAGAAGTACACCATCGGGGAGATCATTGACATCATCAACGAGGGATTGAACTCCAATCCCGATCAGCAGCGCTACCTGTTGATCCGCAGGGAGACCAGTTTTGTTCTGGTTCCCGCCGATGAGCGAATAGACCCAACCCTGATTCCCCGCATCACCTTGGATGAACTGCCAGCACGCGGCAAAACCGAGGTGGTGACTCTGGTCTACAGCCTCAATACCCTGGTTGCAGAGGAGATCGCTCCGGAAGTTAAGCGCCTGATGGGCAAGTACGGTGAGGTGGTACCGCTGAGCCGCGCCAACCAGTTGGTGATGCAGGACAGCGCCGGCACGCTGCGCCAGATTGTGCAGATCCTCAAGGATAATGAGGAGAAGGAAGGCAAGGGGCAGGGTGGCGAAAGCCTTAACCATGAGTGCAAATTCATCAAGGCCCGTGAGGCGGAACGCATTCTGGTCTCTTTGTTGGGTGGCAGTTCTGGCAGTGTTGCCCAGGCCCAGCCCAATGACCCGCGACGGGATCCACGTTTTCAGCAGCCGGCAATGACCGGTCGTCAACGGGCCACTTCGGTGATCGCTGACGAACGGACCAACTCGGTCCTTGTCACCGGCATGCCCGACAAGATTTCACAAGCCAAGGAAATACTGAAGCGGATCGATGTTGCCCAACCCGGACAGCAGCCGGTCTTGGTCGGTCCAGCTTTGCTCCGGCAGTATGATGTGAACCCCGGTTCTGCAGAGGCGGTAGCCAAGACCCTCCAGGAGGTCTACAAGAATTCCGCTACCGTGAGGATTTCGGCCGTTGGTACCGGTGCGGTGATGGTCTACGCCGGCCCGGATGACCAGCTAGAGATCAGTCGTCAGCTCAGCGGTGCTGCTGCGGTTGAGAAAAACACAAAAACAGAATTGATACCGCTTGGTTCACTGGATGCGACCAAAATTGCTGACACGCTGAAGGCCATGTTTGGCGATATCAAGTCCGGTGCTCCTTATGTGGAAGCGGATACCGACCGCAACGCCATCATGGTTCGGGGTACTGCCGCCCAAATTTTGGATATCCAGTCGACTGTGCGTTCTTTGGGCGCCTCAGGTGGTGGCTTGGGTGGCAATGTTCGCGTGATCAATCTTGAGAAAGGGTCGGCGGCAACCCTGGCCGAGGCGCTGGAGCGGATGATTCCCCAGATGCGCGCCAACCCGGTTCAAATGATCAATCCCTTGGGTGGTGACACCAAACCCAAGGTCCCGGTTCCCGCTCCTGCTGCTCCCACG
>CAWUOE010000599.1:0-2389 GCA_963923355.1 uncultured Gemmataceae bacterium
CCCGAATCTGTATTCAGGGACTTTTTGGATTGGGCACACCTCCCTGACCAAACAACCTTTTGCGACGACCCGACACTGAATGAATCGCTAACACTTCATTGGGACCTGCCGGCTACCGTTCTGGCCGACACGGAAACGGCATTTCGGAAAAATGGCCTCTTGGACCGCCGTGCCAAAGTTTCCATGGTCTCACCATCCTTTTTCAATCAGATGATTGACCGTTACCAAAACAAATCAGCAGTATTGGAAAAAGGATGGCAAAACCACATCCGTTGGTGGATCAAGGAGCTGCCCGGCGATGAACCTCTCCTGATTCTCTCTGATCGACTGGGGGGCAAAAAAACGTATGCGGGAATCTTTCAGGAAGCCCTTGAATCCGAAGGTCTAGTCCAAGTGATCAGGGAGGAAGACAACCAATCCACCTACAGGTGCTTGGGCAACAAAAGGGAAATCATGTTGATCGTCAGACCCAAGGCCGATTCCAAATTTTTGCCGGTTGCGGCTGCATCCATGCTGGCCAAACATCTACGTGAAACAACGATGGAAATGGTGAACAATTTTTGGGCGGCTAAAGTTCCAAATCTTAAACCAACAGCAGGTTATCCAGAGGATGGCAAACGATTTTTTGAAGATATTCATTCGGCCATGTTGCAGGCAGGGATCAAACCCGACCAGGTATGGCGGAAGCGTTGAGTCGTTCTGGAACGACCACTTGTCCCAGAAAAGGGACGCCCTTCCTCGCCCAGTCATCTTGGAACCGGTACATGGATTGGGCCTCCTGAAAACTGGCCAATACAAAAACCCCGTCTCCCATTCGAGCCACCGATGACAAAAGCGAATCCTCCGCACCCGAACCGCAAACTAGCAGGACTGCCGAGTAGATTTTTTTCATCTCCCGCAACCAATTGGCCGGAGAATGCCTAAAAAATACTGGCTCATCACAATTCAATGGCCGGCCTTGCGGAACCCAAGCCACATCTCCCTTCTTCCAGGAATGGAGGATTTCCTTTAGACCGGCTTGCCCCTGAAGATAATCCAGCCATCCTGGAGATGTGGGCAACCGACATTCCCCAGAAACGCCCTGATCTCCAACGATTGCTATTCGCCAGGATTCCTTGGCTGCCCTTGCCGCCATTGCCAGCATCAGGGTCAGTGCTTTTTTTGCCCCAAGACCATTTGAATGGGCCGCGATGATCAACCCGGAACCAAAGCCATCCACAGCGGATTTGACCGAATCCAACATTGGGCGCAGGACATGGGATGGGAAATGATCAATCCCTTCAGGCATTTCCCAAGGAATCCCCTGCCCCGAATGATTGGACGAAACACTTTGCCTCAGCTTGGTTTTTCGCTCCACTAGCACTTCTGCTGAGGCACACTCTTGCCCCTCGGGCCCCAACTCCAGGAAATGCCAATCCTCCTTGGAAGTAAACGATTCTGCTCCGGACACTGGAACTTTTGCCTCCAATGCCAGATTTACAGCGTTCATGTTTTGGTGAACAGTAGCCTCAGTTACAGGTGCCCCCCCTACCGGGCCACTCACGGGTGAAACCATATGCTGCCAAAATCGAGCCATGGATTTACCCACCTTGTTCCCAAGAAAACGCAGGGGTGGAGGAGCTAGCCATCCATTCCTCCAGCCCTTCTAAATCCATCTCAGCCTGATTAGGGATGATTACCTTGGCGGAAATGTCCTCGACCTCATCAAATGGACGTCGAGATTGGTTACGCTGACTCCTTTGTCCAATTTCCGATGAAAACTTGGGTATCACCTGTGCCAAGGTAAACGCGTCCGGGTAAATCCTTTCCGGATCCCCCAGCAATCTCCAGGCAGAGCGCAGGCTGTCCAACACTTGGCCAGGTAGTCCTGTGCCACCCGGAACCAGCAAATCCATCAATTCCCTTCCCGGCCCGGTTTTTAATTTGCCCGTGATCGCACCAATTCTCTGTCGAATCCAATCAGCAAGTTCGTTTGCGGCCCATGGCGCCAATTCAATTGTCTGGAACCCAGGCGAAAGGCAACTGAATTGACCTGATGAATCATTGCCTGAGAGCAAAACCTGGAGGCGTGCACCCGATTGCCCGGGTAACCGGGTCAAGCCGATCAATTCCTTGAAGGCTGCAGTGTCCAAGGCTCCGGAGTCATCCACGACAATCCAGACCGTTCGACCGCATCCCAAATGGGCAGCAAGATAGTCTGTCAAACGCAAATGCAGTTCGATCTCTGAACCATCCACCGGAAGCTGGCAATCAAAGAGCAGGCTTTGAATCAGCTCCCGTCGCGTAAGGGCCATGCCAGAGTGGACAAAAAGGATTTCATCGGGAACCGCCTGGTGCTTCAAAACTTGGCGTAAAACGGTGGTTTTGCCCGCCCCAGGAGGGCCTGCCA
>CAWUOE010000600.1:0-2384 GCA_963923355.1 uncultured Gemmataceae bacterium
GCTAACATTCTGTCATTCGGGCGAATGTTGAAGGGTTGGCTGGTTGGCTGGCTGGGAGGCAGGGACCATGATTGCCAAGGCTCCGCTGTTCATCATGGTGGGCGGTTTTCTGGGGGCCGGAAAAACCACCACCGTGGGCCGGCTGGCCAAGCATTACCAGGCGCAGGGCAAGCGGGTGATCGTGGTCACCAACGACCAAGCAGCGGACCTGGTGGATACCCACACGCTGCGCGCCCAGGGGCTGGAGGTCGGGGAGGTGGCTGGATCCTGCTTTTGCTGCAACTTCGATGAGTTGACCGGCGTGATGGAAAAGCTGGCGGGCACCGGCCTGCCAGACGTGGTGCTGGCTGAACCGGTTGGCAGTTGCACCGACCTGGTGGCCACGGTGATGCGCCCGCTGGAAAAGGTGTACCGGAAGCCGATGCGCCTGGCGCCCTACGCGGTGATCCTGAAGCCGGGGCATGGCCGGCGCATCCTGGGCAACCAGGCCAAGGCCGGCTTCTCCCCGCAGGCCGCCTACATCTTCCGCAAACAACTCGAGGAGGCGGACCTGGTGCTGGTGAACCGGGCCGACGAATTGAAGCCGGAGGAAGTGGCCGAACTGACCCGGCTGGTCAACGAACAGTTTCCCGGCCGTCCGGTCCTGCCCATCTCGGCCGGCACGGGGGCGGGATTCGACCAGTTCATCCAAACCCTGGAGCAGGGAACCATGGTCCCCGGACAACGGACCATGGAAGTAGACTATGACATCTACGCCCAGGGCGAGGCGGACCTGGGTTGGCTGAACAGCCAGGGTGCGGTGCGGGCGGACAAGCCCTTCGACCTGGACCTGCTGGCCCTGGGACTGGTGCGCACGATCCAGGACCTGCTGAACGAGCGGGAGGCCGAGACCGCGCACCTGAAGGTGACGGTGAAGGGGGCAGGGGCGATCGCGGTGGCCAACTCGATCGACAACACCACCGCGCCCAGGTTGTCGCAACCGGCGCAGCGGCAGAGCAGCGAGGCCGAACTGATCCTCAACGCGCGGGTGGCCCTGGACCCGGAGACTTTGGCCCGTTTGGTGGAGCAGGGGACCGCTGAAGCCGCCCGTGCGTTGGGTGGCCTGGCTTCACTGGAAAATCTGCGCAGTTTCCGTCCCGGCCGGCCGGTGCCTACCCACCGATTTCAGCAGCCCGACTGAGGTGATCGACGCTTTTTCGATGGCTGCAAATACAGTTTGATAGCTAGTGTCAGGTGGATCACTACCGGACCGGCGGGTTTTGCCTTCCTTTCTTGCCGTCTGCGTCGGTTTTTGCGGGGTTTTCGGGCATCGGGTGACGCCTTGGTGGTCGGCCCGATTGACGGCCCCCCGCTTCTTGCCCTAGGATTTGCTTCTGCGCTTGCATCCTTGGAGGGGTGACAGAGCGGCTGATTGTGCAGCACTGGAAATGCTGTGTGGGGGAAACTCCACCGGGGGTTCGAATCCCCCCCCCTCCGCTTCCCGTTTAAATGATGGTTGGTTTTTATAGAAACATTTGCAAAGCATCGTATTCATCTGATGGACTTGTGATCCCTTCAAATTTTGGCCTTCAGTTGAACCTTGGGCCAAATAACAATTTTGCACCCTGATTCCTTTAAACAAAAACAGCATTGTGGAGAATCAGAAGCCTCCCACAATTCCTGGACGGGCCTAGGAATTGGGCCAACGTGAAACACTAGCATCCACTGCTTAGAAAGAATCACTCCGGTCTGGATTCGATAGCAGCAACCATGGAAAGGCGCTCCAAGTTTCGCTGGCGGTAAAGATAGTCCCCTTCGACAACCCCACGGATAGATCTGACTTCCGGTGAAACGAGATCGTAAGTCAGCACCGCTTGGAGATTGCCTTCAAACGAGGATTGGCTCTCCCTCTGCTTGGACATGTTTACCGGACCCCTGAGCAACGCGTATCGCCGGTTCTTGTCGCAGCCGGCTGGTTCGAGCCGCAACGATCCAGTGAATTTCGTGAAAGGCTGGTTGGCATCCACCGAGCGAATGGCCGGGGGATATATCTGTTCCAGCCAATTTTTCAGAGACTCGGCCTCAATCCCCACAGGCTTGGATGGCAGTTGCAGGGCAGCCCGGGTTTCAACCTTCATGGGCAAGACCTCAACGACAGGCATCTTGCCCGGTGATTTCAGAAAGACCCGCACCCCGGCAGGGTGGCCACCATCCACCTTTTTCAAATCCGGCAGATTGACAGGCTTGTCATCCGCAGGGGGTGCGACTGGCAACCCCAGTTTTTCAAGGCCTTTCGGGATTTCCTTTGCGTAGTCTGAGCGTCCAGCAGTCACTGCCCTTCTTCCAGATGGCAGGCCGTGAAAGCTGTGGACAAGGCGACCATGGTAGTCCAGCACAAGCATGAA
>CAWUOE010000601.1:0-2370 GCA_963923355.1 uncultured Gemmataceae bacterium
TGGAAATCCTCCGACAGGGAGGGGACCTGTTCGCGGCCGGTGTTGAAGGTGCGGTTGCGCAGCGAGGACACAAACGGATTGATGGGGGCTTTTGGATCGTGGCCGTAGCGGGTGTGCTCGGACCAGACCCAGACATACTCGTCGCTGTGGGCGAGGGCCAGCGGCAGGTTGGACCAGAAGGATTCGGTCCCGCCGCTGGGCCAGCCATCCCAAAGGGCCCAGGGATCATCCTCGACCCAGGCAGCCATGCCGGTGCGGAGGAAGGAGTCGTACTTGGCGGGGTTGGAGCTGAAGGCGCGCCAGTTGCGGATCTTGGCGCGGGTTTCGACAAACCGGTCGCGGCCGCCGGGGAAGCCCTCGCGGGTATGCTTGGTGCCGGGGCCCTGGCCGAAGTAAAAGGTGTTCTCGTAACCGTGGACGAGCTGGCCGGGCTGCTGGATGCCGTCGAGGATGCCGTTGAGGAAACCGTTGGCGCCCTGGATGGGGCCATACTCGTTGGCATCGGGGGACCAGGCGAAGGTGACGATGATCTTCACGCCGGGCAGTTCCTGCTGGACGGCGCGGATCCACTGGGCGCCCCGCTTGCGCAGCACCTCGGGTGTGTCCTTGCCGAGGGGAAACTTGAGGTTGGCGGGGCGGGCGGTATCGAACTCGGGTACGCCGGAAGCGGTGCGCCAGCGGTAGTTGCCGTATTGCTCGGTGTCGAGCCAGAAGCCCTTCAGTCCGGCGAGGCGGCAGAGGCGGGCGGCCTGGCGGGCGTTGTGTTCGAGGATGGCCCAGTCGGTGTCGCTGGTGAAATCGGGCATGAAGCGGCCGCGGGTGGAATCGATCATGGAGTAGTTGAGGAAGTTGTCGGTGAGGCCGCGCCACTGGACCGACTGGAGGTCGGCGGCGACGGCATCGATGGCGGCGGGGGGGACGCGGGTGGCGTTCCAGACCAGTCCATGCAGGAAACGGTCTTCGGCGGGCAGGCCCATCTCGCGGGACCATTTGGCATCGATCTGCGCGGGGATGATGAGGCCGTCGTAGGGGAAGGTGGCGGTGAATTCGGGGTGGCGGGCGAGGTAGCGGGAAGTGACGGCCCGGTCACCGCCGACGGTGGTGAACTGACCACCGCAGACCATCTTCTTGCCGCGCAGTTCGGCGGGTGTGGCCCAGGCCTCGGGGGGTGGGGTGGCGCCGGCCTCGACGCGGATCCAGGCCAGCTCGAGCGGCTTGTTCCCGGAGGGTGGATCAAAACGGAGACGGGCACCGTCGGGCAAGGGCGGGAGGCGGAGGGTGTACTGGTGCCATTGCCCATCGGGGAAGACTTCGAACAGGCGAGAGTCAGCCTCGGAGAACTGCTTGCCGAAATAGAGCTGGGCGACCGGGTCGCCGGTGGATCGCATGCGGAGGGTGACGGTGACCGGTTGGCCGGGCGGGCAGTGGGTGGCCGGGCCGACGAGGAACGGATCAGGGCCCTTGGCCAGGAGGCGGATGCCATCGGGGGTGGAGCCGGCGTTCGAGATCGACGCGTTGGGGACCCAGGGGCCGAGGCCCTTGGAGAAATCCTGCTGGGCCACGGTATCGGCCCGGGCGGGCGTCTGCGTTGTGGCGAGGGCGAGTGTCAACAGGGCGGGGACAAGGAGAACGGTGGGAGGGCGCATGCGGATCAACAACCGGTGGGACCAACAAACGGAAGGGTCTATTGAACCATAAAACGATGCCGACAGATTAGAAGTGATTGGCCCGTTGGGTTTTTCAGACGGTTTCGAGGGAAGGAGCAACGCCAGACACCTGCCTGCGGCGCCAGGTGCACCACAGAGCAACGCCACCCAGCAGGGAGGCAAAACCACCCAGAAGCAAGGTGCCGGGTTCGGGGACGGAGGCATAGACCTGCATGCCGAGTGCGCCGGGGTTGGCGGAGCTTGGGTAAGTGTACCACTGGGGTGTGGTGCTTGGGTTGAACCGGGCGGCACTAGTAGGGTTGGTCACCATGGTGCTGCCCCCGTGGCCCCAGTACATGTCGCTGCCATCGACCCCTGTGTTGCTCTCCACCACCACCCAGTAGGAGGTGTTGGTGGAAAGCCTGATGTTCAGATTACTGAGCGTGGCCTGGGAGAGGGTTCCAGATGGGGCGTAGATGGTGGATATGTCCCGCGTGCCGGCGGTGGCGACCCAGGTGCCAACGGCGTTGGAATTGTCAGAATAAATGTCGACCGTGTAGGTGCCTGAATTTGGCAGGCCGGTCCAGATGTTCAGCTTGAGCTGGGTGAGGACAAAGCCATTGGCTTGCGTGATGAAACGCTGTGCCATTTTGGTTCGGTTGTAGGCGAAGGCCTCGGCGTTGTAATTGGGCCCAATCAGGCTGGTTTGCACATAGTCGTACAG
>CAWUOE010000602.1:0-2368 GCA_963923355.1 uncultured Gemmataceae bacterium
CCTATACCGTGTTCGGCATCAGCCGGGCATAGGTCACGGCAAGGGGTTTATCATCGTCCCGTCGGCGCAAGCGGCGGGTAACCGGGAGTTCTGATCCATGCGCAATCTGTTCGCTGGCCTGCTGGGCCTGGCTGCCATCTGCGGCGCCTCCTTTGTCTACGCCGACGATCCCAAGTACACGATCAAGCAAGTCATGAAAGAGGCGATGAAGGGCGGCTTGTGCGCCAAGGTCGCCAAGGGCGAGGGAACCAAGGAAGACAAGGAAAAGCTCGTGGCGATGTTCACCGCCATGTGCCAGAACACCCCCCCAAAGGGTGACAAGGAAGAGTGGGTAACCCTTTGCAAGAAGCTCGTCGAAGAGGCCAAGGCTGCCCAGAAGGCCGAAGGCAAATCTCCGATCAAGAGCGCCAACTGCAAGGCCTGCCACGACAAGTTCAAGGGATGATCCCGGTAGTCGGACCTGATTTTTCATCCGGGGCCCGGGTCGGTTGACCCGGGCCTCGGTGTTCATGGCGGGCTGGATCATGGCGAAGGCGCAGGACAAGGCGGCCCTGGTGGACCGGGCCCGCGTGGTGGTGGTGAAGGTGGGCACGCAGGTGCTGGCCGATGAGTCCGGTCGTTTGTCCGCGGAACGGATCGCCACGCTGGCTGCCCAGGTGGCGCGCCTGGCAAAGGGCGGGCGCCGCGTGCTGCTGGTGAGTTCGGGAGCGATCGGTGCCGGGATCGGCCGGCTGAAACTGGCGGCCCGGCCCGCCGAGCTGCCGGTCCTGCAGGCCTGCGCCGCGGTGGGGCAGCCGTACCTGATGACCGCCTGGGAGGGCGCCTTCGGTCCGTTGGGTCTGCCCACGGCCCAGGTGCTGCTGAACGCCGCGGACTTCGACCACCGAACCCGTTACCTGAACATGCGCAACACGCTGTCCAGCCTGTTCGAGATGGGTTGCGTGCCGATCATCAACGAGAATGACACCACCAGCGTGGCCGAGATCAAGTTCGGCGACAACGACACGCTGGCCTCATTGGTGGCCGGACTGGTCCAGGCGGACTTGCTGGTGTTGCTGAGCGGTGTGGACGGGCTGTTCAGCGGTGACCCCCGGGTGGACCCGTCGGCCCGGCGGCTGGATTGGGTGGAGGATATCGACGAGGTGCTGGGCCTCGCCCAGGCGACGAAAAGCCGGCTGGGCACGGGCGGCATGCGCAGCAAACTGAAGGCCGCCAGCCTGGCCGTGCGCTCGGGCACCAGTGTCTGGCTTGCCGATGGCGGCATGGACGGCGTGCTCGACAAGCTGCGCGAGGGTGGCGATGTGGGCACCGTGTTCCCCGCCAAGCAGGGCGAGGCGATGCCCGCGTGGAAGCGCTGGCTGGGCTTCTCCACGCGCCCGCAAGGCAGCCTGGTGCTGGATGCCGGGGCCAGCCGCGCGGTGCGCGAGCAGGGCAAGAGCCTGCTGCCCATCGGCATCGCTGAGGTGAAGGGACACTTCGGCAAAGGCGCGGTGGTCAGCCTGGTGGATGACAAGGGGAACGAATTCGCCCGGGGCCTGTGCAACTTCGGCTCCGCCGAACTGGAAAAGATCCGCGGATTGCGCACCGAGCAGATCCACCGTGTCGCCGGACCGGTGGCTTACGATGAAGCGGTGCACCGAGACAACCTGGTGCTGACCGGCGAGGGAGACACCCCCGCGTGACCTGGTGGCTGTTGCTGTTGATCACGGCTGGGGAGGCACCCAAGCCGGGGCCGGTACCGGAGGAGGCGCGGCTCGCGCTGAAGCTGTCGCCCTTTTACGCCAAGCACCTGTATGCGGGCCCGCTGTCGATTGTGGCCAGCGGCAAGGTGTCGGATGAGGCCATGGTGGAGGCCCGGGGCATCGTGGGGGCCATGCTGGCCAAGCGGCCGGACATCCTCGATGCCCTGGTGAAAAGCCGCACCCGACTGGCAGTGATGGCCCCCACCGAACAGACCACCGACATCCCCGAACACAGCGATCTGAAGCCGAAGGACTACTGGGACAAACGCGCCCGGGGGCTGGGTGCCACAAGGCATCGCCCGGCGGTGAGCTGCGCCGAGGAGAACCTGCTGGGTCTGCCCGGAGACCGCTACCCGAAGGAGAGCATCCTCATCCACGAGTTCGCCCACGCCATCCACCTGATGGCGCTGAGGGATCTCGACCCCGCATTCGACGCGAAACTGAAACGCTTGCGTGCGGATGCCGCCAAGCGCGAACTGTGGAAGGGCACCTACGCCGACAGCAATGACGAGGAGTATTGGGCCGAGGGGGTGCAGTCGTACTTCAACGCGAACAATCCCAAGGACCGCCAGCACAACGGCATCGACACCCGCGAGAAGCTGAAGGCGCACGACCCGGCGCTATTC
>CAWUOE010000603.1:0-2366 GCA_963923355.1 uncultured Gemmataceae bacterium
AATTGGCACCTCGGGCCCTACCAAAAGACCATCTGCGCCTCGACTGGGAGAACCTACGAACACCTGAAAATCAGATTCGAGCAGTACCCGATTGAGGTAAACCCTTTTCCCATTCCGCAAGGTTGCCAGATAACAGGAATCCGTAGAGTTTTCCGGATCATGATGAACAATGCTTATACCGTACCCTTTTTCCCGGATTAACTCCGCGACATTGTCATAGCTTCCCTTTCCAAGCACCAGCGTGATGTTTTCAATTGAAATCTTTCCTCGCTTCAGGCGATCCAGAACCGCATCGATGGTTCCAGGCAACGCCAAGGAAGCCGAGTCACCTGAAATCACCACTCGGTCATCCGGTGTGACACATTCCTCCAAAAAGGGGTACTGACTTGGGTTATCCAAAGCCAAGTCAGGACTTGTAAAGCCGAGAAATTCACCCGGAGCCGGAAGTACCAATCTGGCAGCATTTGGATCCAGGTCCAGATCAAGGTTCACCCCTTGTGAAATCAACCGCGCCTTCATGCCGCCCACCCCAATCAATGAGCCGCAGCCATCACGGCTTTGTCAAAATCGTTCCAAAAACCTGGGTAGGTTTTTGCAACACATCCGGGATCATTCACTTCCAACCCTGGGACCCTCAACCCGACCAAGGCCAGACTCATCGCCATGCGATGATCCTGGTAGGTCATCACCCGGGCAGGCTTAATTGGTCCCGGATGAATGATCAGTCCGTCATCAGACTCATCCACCCGAATTCCAAGGCGTCCCAACTCCGTGGCAACCGCATGAATCCGATCCGTTTCCTTGTGGCGTATATGCCCAACCCGCTTGATGATAGTTGGGCCGGAGGCAAAAAGCGCGACTGATGCCAAGGTCATCACGGTATCGGATATGGCGTTCATGTCGACCTCTATTCCCCTCAAGCTGCCACCCCGAACGCGTATCCCCTCCTTTTCCCAGGCAACCGAGCACCCCATTTTTTCCAAGCATTTCACAAAAGCCACATCACCCTGCAAACTTCCTTGAGCCAACCCCGGCACCAAGACCTCCCCCCCTGTGATCGCGGCCATGGCCCAAAAATAAGTTGCCGCCGAAGCATCCGGTTCAATCGCATATTCGCGCCGTTGGCAAGGACCCTGCTTTGGAAAGGTGAAACTCCCCGCGGCCTCTGTCAAAACAATGCCGCCCCAATCCCTTATCATCCGAATGGTCATTTCCACATACGGTTCGGAAACCAGCTTCCCGGTTGTCTCAATCACCAATGGGTGTCCGGCAAAAGGGGCGGCAAGAAGCAGTCCTGACAAGAATTGGCTGGAAACTTCACCTCCCACCCGAATCCGGTTTGCCTTCCAACCTTCTGACTGGATAAAAACCGGCGGGCAGCCAGTGCTCCTTTCGCAGTGCACCTCGGCACCCGCCATTTGCAATGCTGCAATCAAATCCCCCAACGGCCTTTCCCGCATCCTTTGCACGCCATCAAGGCGGTACTTGCCGTGGCCCAAGGAACAAAGCGCGGCCAGAAACCGCATGGTGGTCCCTGAATTGGCCACAAACAAATCAGCTTTTTCCGCCGGAACGATACTACGGGAATGAGAGTCAACAGGTTTACATGAAATCCTGGTTCGACAACTCTCCCAATCGGTTTCCAGTTTCCAGCCCAACCGGCCCAGCGAATCCACCATCACTTCGGTGTCTTCACTGTGCAGAAGGCCGGTCAATTCGCAAGGCCCTTTGGCCGCCCCAAGCGCAGCCAAAACCAAGGCGCGGTTGCCCACGCTCTTGCTTCCCGGAACATGGCAGACCGCTTTCACCGGACCCCCCGCAGGCTGAATTTTCCGGGTCAGTGGGTACTGAAAATGCACGGCATTAGTTCCTTAATCATTACGGCCAAATATCCAAGGGCGGCGGGTAGTTGACTCGCATCAGACACAACCCATGCGGTCCCACCGTGGCGCCCGCCTCCGCTCTTTTGCCCGACTGGATCACCCGAACCATTTCTTCCGGAGGTGCTTTGCCCCTCCCAATTTTCAGCAGGGTTCCCACAATTGACCGGACCATGTTGTAAAGGAAACCACTGGATTCCACTTCAATTCTTATCCACCCATCTTCACCTTCAACGGATGCGCGATAGATCGTTCGCACACTGGTAGCCCTATTGGGCCACCTTGTCTCGAAGGCACGAAAATCCTGAGTTCCCAACAGATAACCGGCTCCCTTTGCCATGGCGGAAACATTCAACTTGGCTGGATGATGCAGCGCATATTTTCTGTAAAAAACGTCGAGCTCACCACCATGGCGTATGGTGTAGCGATATGTTTTTGCTATCGCTTGTCGGGTGGGGTCGAAATCGGACGGGGCTTCAGCCACGG
>CAWUOE010000604.1:0-2348 GCA_963923355.1 uncultured Gemmataceae bacterium
CCCCCCCCGCCTCATGCGCAACAGCCACTGTGATGGCCGGATTCGAGGCGCTGGGCCCGCTGGCCGGCAAACACCTCCTGGTCACTGGCGCGGGCATGCTCGGGTTGACCGCGGTTGCCTGCGCCCGCAATTTGCAGCCCGCCACGATCACTGTGGTCGACCCGGTGCCCTGGCGGCGAGACCAGGCCGCCCGCATGGGCTCGACAATTGCCCTCACCCCTGCCGAATTCTCCGGTCACCCCCGCCCCGTGGACGCATGGCTGGAGCTATCCGGATCAAACGGGTCTTGGGAAACAGGCTTTCCAAAGCTGTCGATCGGCGCCTCGGTCGCCCTCATCGGCGCGGTCTTCCCAACACAAGACACCACCTTCAATCTCGAGAGAGTGGTGCGGCGGATGATCACCATCCGTGGGATCCACAATTACGGTCCCCGGCACCTGACCCGGGCCGTGGAGTTTTTGTCGGGCCTGCCGGCGGATCACCCGCTCGGAAATCTGGCTGGACCATGGTTTACCCTCGATCAGCACGCCTCGGCCCTCCAGGCCGCCCCCAACCCAACCGTGCTGAGGGTGGGATTCAGGTTTCCCTAGATGCTCTTTTGCTGGTTGCCAAAGCCAAACCTCCAATTTCCCAAGGCGAACACAGAATCCCTCAGATCAATAAAAATGACCCTCCCCCCTTCTCTGAATGAACTATTCACAGAAAACTCTCGCTATTTTCCCAAACTGAAAAACGCCTTTTTGTAAACTGGTTGTTATAAATCCTCATTTTTTTCTTGAAACTCGGTTCACCCTCATGTTGTACTTAAGGAATCAATTGTGCACATCGCTGACGCATCCAATCTCGGGGCATTTCATGAAAGTATCCGGTTGGCCAGTCCTCTTGCTCGCGCCGTTTGCCATGCTCCTTTCCTTGGCGGGTTGCGGACAAAGCGGTCCCAAACTGCACCCGGTCCGTGGCACTGTGATGGTCAACAAAAAACCAGCCCCTGAGGCCTTGGTCTTTTTCCATCGCAAGGGACGTACCAACGTCGATGAGCAGGTCCCATTCGGCAAAGCGGACAAGGACGGCAACTTCAAGGTGATGAATGGGAATTCCGGGGAGGGTGCTCCCGAAGGGGATTATGTCATCACCGTTTACTGGCCGGATATGTCCAAACCAGAGGACAGCAACGGTGGCAGGCCGGATGCTTTGAATGGAGCTTACGAGAAGGTCCAGCAATCCAAGTTGGGTTACGTGGTCAAGGCCGGCCAGAACACCGTGCCAACCTTGGAACTGGTGCCCGGCGCCTCAAAAGGCAAGGCTGTCGCCAACCCCAATGACAAGTGATTCCCGCTTTGTTTTTCCTTTTTTCCTTTTCCATTTCCGGAGTGTGACATGACCAGGTCAGGAAATACGCTTCGCCGCGGGGGCTTCACCCTCATCGAACTTCTGGTGGTGATTGCCATCATCGCCGTGCTAGTCGGGCTTCTGGTCCCTGCCGTGCAGAAGGTGCGGGAAGCCGCCAACCGGATGAGTTGCCAGAACAATCTGAAGCAACTTGGCCTCGCATTCCACAATTACCAGGCCACCACTGGCAAATTCCCACCGATGTATACTGGTGGCACCTACCCCCAGCCCAATCACTATTGCCTCACCTTCATCCTGCCCTACATCGAGCAGGACAATCTGTTCAAGCAGATCAACATGAATGTGAGCGGTTACGATGTGTCCAATTTCCTGCCGTTCACCACACCGATCAAGTCCCTGATGTGCCCGTCCGCCCCCATGCCTCCGACCATCCCTTACAATGTCCCATCCTCCAAGTACCGCACCCTCCCGGCCGGTGTCAGTTCCATCCAGATGGGCCGCACCGATTACGCCTGCGCATCGGGCACCAGCGGCACTTGGGTGACCCAAAGCATTGGCACACAGGCCATCGCCACCGGCCCCGGAATCCTTGAATACAACAATCCCACTCCCATTGGCTCCGTGCTCGATGGGACCAGCAACACCATGTTGCTCGTGGAGAATGCCGGACGTCCTTACCGCTACGGGACCGGATTTGTGAAGCGCGGCGCCGACCGTGACGGTAACGGCGCTGCCGGTGGCTGGGGCGATCCGGATAGCTGGTTCGGCATCAACGGCGCCAACGGCATGCTCGGCACCCAAGGGTCCGGCCCGCTGGCCGTGAACGGCTCCAGCGACAATGAAATCTACGGATTCCACACCGGTGGCGCCAACGTGGTGATGGGCGACGGCTCCGTCCGCCTGCTCAAGGAAAGCATCACCCTCGCCATGGTTTCCGCCCTGCTCAGCCGCCAGGGTGGCGAAGTCCTTCCCGAAGGCGTCCAGTAAGGCAATCGCCT
>CAWUOE010000605.1:0-2345 GCA_963923355.1 uncultured Gemmataceae bacterium
GTGGGGGCTCGGCTTGAGTTAGGACCAGTTGTGGGGTGGCAGGTTGGACTTGTGGAACCAAGTAATTACCGGTGGCCAACCCGGGAATTCCGGTGTTCGGAGTCGTTTGATTGGGAACAGCAACGACAGGGGTTGTTGGAAGGTTTGGAGGCAAAATGACAGGAGATGCTGGAATGGGCTGGGAACCTAGGCCAATCGGCTGGGAAAAAGCCACAATGGGACAAATTGCCAGCCACGTAGGGGCCAAAAAGGCACTTGCTAAGAAAAACATATAAGGATGATTGAAGCCCATGGTGGTACTCTCCAGCAGTACAACAGAAATTATCGGCTCAATCGTTAGGGATTCCCCAGTTTCAATGGTTTGGTTGGGGAAACAAAACAATAAGATGGTTGGTTTTTGGAGCAAATGGGGCCATGGGAAAAATAAATAGATTTGGATTTATGGGTTGCCTGGGTATTATTTTTTCGCTGATGATTACCTTCCCGTGCAATTCACTAAGGGCATGGTGGGTGATTGGTCATGGGAGAATCACAGAAGCTGCTGTTCGCAGTCTGCCTGAAGAAATGCCCGAGTTTTTTCGGAAAGCCGGTTCTGCTTTGGGCCAAATGGCAGGTGACCCTGATCGTTGGAAAAACCCGGGAACAAAACACCTGAGGGCCACCGAAGGCCCTGAGCATTTTCTGGACTTGGAAGACTTGGGTGGAAATGAAATCCCAGAGGACAGGTACCAAGCGATCCAATTGATCATTCGCCTGAATAAAAGCCCCGACAAAGTGGGACTTCTCCCTCATGCGCTTTTGGAGGGTTATGAAAAGCTGGCGTGTTGTTTTCAGGATTGGCGGGAAAAACCAGAGGATCTTGTGAGGCAGTGGCGTTGCCTGGTTTATGCGGGGAGTTTGGCCCACTATGCGGGCGATTGCGCCATGCCTTTGCACACCACCAAAGATTACGACGGCCGCGTTCGCGAGGGAAAACCAACCCAGCAAAAAGGAATACATGCCCGCCTGGATGCTTTTCCCGAAAAGCACGGGATCACCGTGGATGAAATCTTCCAGGGGCTGAAATTGGAGCCTACTGACAATACATGGGCCCGGATCCTGGCTGAATTCAGGGCATCACACCGTTTGGTGGACGAAACTTACCGCTTGGATGCCGCAGGGGGCTTTCAGGATCCCAGTTCGGAAAGCAGGGCGTTCGTGCTTGCCCGGTGTCAGGCCGCTGCCCGGTTAACTGCTGATCTTTGGATTGCCGCTTGGGAAAAAAGCAAAACCTTGCCAAAGCCTTACTGATTTTCAAATCTTCCGGAAATCACACGCTCTGCCCAAATAGCCGCTTCCCGAACGCCCTCATCCTGGGAATCGGTATGCAGTCGAATGACTTGCAAGTGGTTTCGATTTCCAATGGTGCCTAGTATCCACAAGGCATTCCGGCGTAGCCCGGTTGGTTTGGTCCGGGTTAATGCCGTGTGGCGGATCATGGCACGGATATCATCGTCCTTGCATTCAAGAATTGCCACACAATCCAGCGTGGCAAAATCCTCATGTTGCCCAAGCTCTTTTCCCAATGGAGCTTTGCGGTTCCAGGGACAAACCTCCTGACAGATATCGCAGCCAAAAAGCCAGCCGTGGAGAAGACTTCCTGCCTGGTGTCCGATGGGCCCCCGCTTTTCAATAGTCCAGTAGCTGATGCATTGACGGGCATCCAATTGTCGTCCTGGACGGATGGCCTGGGTGGGGCAGGCTTCCACGCAACGGGTGCAGGTGCCGCATGAGTCGGCCACTTCGATTTGGCCGAGATTTGCTGGTAGTTCATGGGAAAGCAGAAGGGCCCCGAGGACTGTGTAGCTCCCCAGTTTGCGGTTTACCAAGAGTGTGTTTTTGCCGATCCATCCCAGCCCGCACCTGGCAGCGAATCCGCGTTCCAGCAGCGGGGCCGAATCGGCGACGGCTCTCCAGGAACAACCCGGAACCAGTTCGGAAATAAACTTTCCCAACGATCCCAGCTTTTCCCAAAGCATTTCGTGGTAATCGGGGCCTCGTGCGTAACGTGCGACTTTTCCGCCGGTCTCAGTGGGATTGGAATGCGAGTCATCGGGTCGGTAATTGACCAGGGCCATCAGTATTGTTTTGGCATCCTGTTTGATTGAAAGGGGGGTTTTGCGGGCTTCCGAGTGTTTGCTCAGATAAAGCATTTCCCCATGCATGCCCTCCTCCAGCCAATTCTGGAAATGATGGAAATCATCGGCAGGGCCGACTGGTATCCACCCCACCTGATCCAAAAGCAGTTGCTTGGCTTTTTCCAGAATCCTTGCGGTGGTTGATCGGGAAGGAACGGGTTGCCTTTC
>CAWUOE010000606.1:0-2339 GCA_963923355.1 uncultured Gemmataceae bacterium
CCGAATTCGGCAAATAAGGAGATGGCCTTGGTTGGTGGATTGCGGGAGTGGGAGTTTGGAGGGGGGCCGGGCATCCCTTAGTATCCGGGGGCTGATGATATTCCCTGTCGAGGTGAGCCGGGAGTCGGGTGACGCGGTTTGTCTCCTTTCAAATCGGAACTTGAACATGCAAGTCTCTCTGTCAGGCAAGGTGGCGGTGGTGACCGGGGCGGCCTCGGGAATTGGATTGGCGATTGTGAAGCAGTACCTGGCTTCCGGCATTGCCGGGGTGGTGGCGGTGGACCTGGCGGCAGAGATGCCGGCCACCTTGGCGGGTATCGGCCAGGGCGATCGCTTGCGTTATGTGGGCGGTGATGTGGGTCTGGATGAAACGGCCCGGCGCTTCACCGAGGTGGCCGTGAGCCATTTCGGGCGGATTGACATTTTGGTCAACAACGCGGGGACCAATGTGGTGAAGGCCCTGCATCTGCACACGCCTGAAGAATGGGACCGTGTGATGAACACCAATGTGAAGGCGATGTACTTCGCCGGACGTCATATCCTGCCGATCATGATGGCGCAAAAGAGTGGCGTGATCCTGAACACCGGGTCGATCTCGGGCGAGACGGGCATTCCCACGCAGGGCGCCTACGGACCTTCCAAGGGGGCGGTACACGAGATGACCCGGCAACTGGCCATCGAGTACGCGCCGCACGGCATCCGCGTGAACGCCATCGGATGCGGAACGATCGACACGCCGCTGGTGACGCGGTCGGCTATCGATTCGGGAAATCCCGAGGCATTCATGGCGATGCTGAAGGACAACCACCCGATCGGGCGGATCGCCTCGCCGGAGGAGGTGGCGTGCTTTTTCACCTACATGGCCAGCGACCTGGCGAGTTTCTTCACGGGAGCGGTGCTGATGATGGATGGCGGGTATTCGGCGAAATGAGCCGGAGAATCAGCATGATTATGGCGCTGTGGATTCAACTGGTACTGGCTGTCAATTGCCCCGGCGCCGAGGGTTCCTCCTTGCTGGCAGGGGCGGCGAAGGTGGATGTCACGCATCCGGGAACCCTCTCCACGCGGGACCGGTTGCATGTACGGGCGTTGGTGCTCCGATCCGGGGAAACCACCGCGGTGGTGGTGGCGGTGGACGCGGTGGCGATTGGCGGCATCGGGCCGATTGGGAATGACTACCTGGGGAAGGTGCGCGGGGCGTTGAACAAGGAACTGGGAATTGCTCCCGGGTGCGTGATAGTCAACGCCAGCCACTGTCACGGCACGGTGTGCGTGGATATGGCGGAAAAAACGATCGAGGCGGTGAAGAAGGCGCATGCCGGCCTGCGTCCGGTGCTGGTATCGGCGGGGACCGGTCGGGAAGACCGGGTTCAGGAGAATCGCCGACTGCGGCTGAAAGATGGCCGTGAGCTAGACATTCGGCACGCCTACCCGGTGGCCGCCGATGCGGATACCGCGGGTGCAGGGCCGATTGATCCGGACATAGGCCTGCTGCGACTGGACCAACCGAATGGCAAGCCTCTGGCGGTGGTGTTCCAGTTTGCCTGCCACCCCATCATGGGTTTGCCCGATGGTGGCAACACGGCTGACCTGAGCGGATTTGCGGCCAGGACCATTGAAGAGAGCCTGGGGTGCACCGCTCTTTTCCTGCAAGGGTGCGGGGGTGACATCAATCCGGTCCGTTACAAGGACATCGGCCAGCCGCGGGACGCGGAGCCCTTGGGCATGATGCTGGGCACCAGCGTCCTGAAAGGTTTACAGACGCTGCGGGGCAAGCCGAATGGACTCCTGCGTGCCACCAGCGAAACGATTGGTGTGCCCCGGGCGGACCTGACGCGGGAGATTGGCCGGCTGGAAAAAGAAAAGGAAACGCTGGTGGGGACGTTGCAGGGTACCTCGCTTGACCTGAAGGGTTTTCTGGAGCTTTCGGCCCGGTATGGATTGGCCCCCGAATTTCCATCGGCACCGGCGCACCAGTACCTGCACGAGGCCAGGATTGGACGAGCGGACCTGAAGCAACTGGATGCCGCCAACCGGAAGAACATGCAGGCGTACCTGACGAACATCCGGGCGATGGAGCAACTGACCCGGGTACAAACGAATCTGGCCCTGCTGCGGCGCCACCAGAAAGACAATCAGGACGCCGGTATGCGGCCAGTTTTGGTGGAACTGATGGGCCTGCGGGTGGGGGAGTTCCGATTGGTCACTTTTCCGGGGGAACTAGTCGCCCAGATCGGCTTGAACCTGAAGAAACGTATCGGGAAGCCCAATCACCATGTCTCTGGATACACCAACGGCTACATTTTTTACTGCCCCACTGCCGAGCAATTGAAAAACCG
>CAWUOE010000607.1:0-2336 GCA_963923355.1 uncultured Gemmataceae bacterium
ATCGGCACCCACCAGATAGGTTTGGCCACCGGTGGCGAGGAACTTGTGCTGGATGGCTTCCTCCGACCGCGCATGGAATCCAGAAACCAAAAGCCCCATCACACACATAATCCGTCGAAAGGCTTGCATGACCAACTCCGCTTCCCGTTCAGGATGACATCAGGCGACAGGCCGATCATGGCATTCGCCCGGACCGGTTGCAAGAAGGTGGCAACAGGCCGTTGGATCACAACGCCCGGAGTGCCTCGCCGCATTGCAGGCACCGGTAATAGCCGGGTGATTTCAACATGCGTCGGTGGCGGATGATGGTCATCTCCCGCGTCCTGCACCTGCATGCGTAGGGAAATGTGGCCAGCTTTTTTCGGGTGGTGGAGCGGGCGGTGTCGTAAGTGTGGCAGCGGTTGGGCGGCAGACCCAGCACGGCCATCACTTGCCGCCACTCCTTGCCATGGGGCCTCACCCGATGTCCATAGACCTGCCAGCACAGGATATGGGCCAATTCATGTCCCACCGTCTGCAAAAGGAATGACTCCTGATTTTCCAGCAGCAATGTTCGGTTGAACCGGACAAGGTTTTTCACCTGGAGCGCCTGCCCGGCACTCCTGCCGCGCAGGTCATATCTGACCAGCGGCAGGGTGAACGAACGTTTCCAATGCCTCTCGGCGATTGCCAGGAGGTCAGTCAGGCGTTTTTCCAACGCCTTGCATACCAGTGGATCCAAACCGGGCGGATCGAAACTCATGGGTGGCATGGAAAACAGGCGGGTTTCATCAAGAAACCATAACGCTGGAGGAGGCCCTGCAAAGCAGCAAGGGGCCAGCATTACCGCCGGCCCCTTGCTTGGCGGATTTTGCCGATGACTTAGTATTCCAAAACTCGCGGCAACTTCTTGGCTTTCTGAATCCACCCGGTCACCTCCGCAAGGGTGGGGGTGCGTCGCGTCTTGCCTTTCTCCTTGTTCACCTTGGTCAGGGCCTGTAGCAAGTTATCTGCCTTGCGGGTGGCCAGTTCAACCACCGTGTCCACGCCGGCGCTTTCCAGCAGGTCGGAATATTCCGATCCAATTCCATCCACGCGGTAAAGGTCCACCCGGTTGGCCAGCTTCAGGATGATGCCATGCGGTATGCCGGTCTTTGCGGAAAGGTCCTCGCGCTTTTTGGGTGTCTTGCAGGCCGCCAGGAGCTTGTCCGTGTCCTTGATCCCGGCCTTGCGGAGTTGTTCCCCACGAATGGGCCCGATTCCTTCGACATCCTCGATCTGATAATTGGCCATGTCCGCTTCCCCCAAATCCTTGGACCTGCTGCAAATTCAGAAACCAGTTACTAACTAACCCGCCCCATGGCCGAACACAAGAGAATTCAAACGGGCCTCGCCGAATCACAAGAGCAAAAGAATCGGGCCCAGGCTTTCAGACCGCAGAGAAAAATGGTGAAAGTTCACTGCTTTTCCACAGGCCCCAGACGCTCGAAAGCCGGAATATCCAGGCTTTTGAACACCGATTGGCGCTCCATGAAAAACCCCGATCACACCGGGGTTCCTATGGTTTTCGCTTAACCACAATCTTGGGGAGTACCCCCGGCGGGAATCGAACCCACAACCTGCGGAGTAGAAATCCGCTGCTCTATCCAGTTGAGCTACGGGGGCAAGAAAGTTCATCCTAATCAGCCGGGGCAAGGCAGCCAAGAACGACTGTCAGGATGCCAGAAAGAATTGGATCAGCTTGACCAGCACCACATTCGACAGCAAAACAGCGACAATACCGCTCACCACTCCGCTGGTGGCGGCGCGACCGACACCCTCAGTTCCTTCGCCCGCGTGAATTCCCTGGTGACAGGCCAAAAGGGCAACCAGCCAACCAAAGACCACAGTCTTGGATAAGGAAGGGAGCAGATCCCTCAACCGCACCACGCGCCAGGCCTCCTCCCAAAAACGGGTGGAAGTCAGTCCGCCGGACAAAGACTCCATCAGGTCGGCAGAAACCAGTGCCGCCAAAGCGATCACGCCGGTCAGAAGTGGCAGGGCCACCATCAGGGCCACCATCCGTGGTGCCACTAGGGCCCGTGCCGGCTCCTTACCCAAAACACCCAACGCATCCAGCTGTTCACTGACCCGCATCGCCGCCAGTTCAGCAGCCACGCTGGCACCCGATCTGCCGGCAGCCATGAGTCCGGCCGATAGGGGAGCCAATTCCACCACCACGGCCAGTGCCAGGCCCTGTGGCAGGTACATCGCCGCACCGGGACCGGCTACCCGCACCAGCGTCTCCCGGACATGAATCCAAACAACCGTGCCAATGGCAGACCCAGCCACAATCGCCAGGGGCATGGCCTTGATCA
>CAWUOE010000608.1:0-2328 GCA_963923355.1 uncultured Gemmataceae bacterium
CCATGACCACCCCGGGCGACACCTCGATGGCCTCCCTGGCCGAGGTGGAAAAGCTCGTGGGCGGAGGCGGCGCCCGGGTGGAACGTTGATCCACGGATGAGCCACGCCTCTGCCGCCGGATCCCCGGCGAAAAAAGCCCCGACTTCCTGGAAGGTCGGCACCCTGACCTATTCCGCGTTCGGTCTGGCCGTCCTGACCTTTTGGCTTTTGTGGGGCGATGTGGCCTGGGCCATGCGGGATCGTTCGGTTCCCAGCGTCATGCAGTTGCTGTTCCAGAAGTTTGGCGCCTCCAACCTCGTCACGGGCCTGCTCATTGCCACTCTCCCCTACACCCTTGTCCTGCTCATCGGTCCGGTTGTCAGCTTCCGGAGCGACCGTCATCGCGGGCGGTGGGGCCGGCGGATCCCCTTTCTCGCCGTCCACATTCCCTTCGCTGTTCTTTCCATGTTTGCGGTGGCGGCCAGTCCCCGCTTGGGCGCCATGCTGCATGGGCTCCTCGGCACCGTCTCCCCGGGTCTCAACATCTGCACCCTCATCATCATTGCCACGGGTTGGGCCATCTTTGAACTGGCCACGGTGGTGGCCAACGCTGTTTTTTACGGCCTGATCAATGACGTGGTTCCCACCGCGCTGCTGGGCCGCTTCTACGGTGTCTTCCGGGCCGTCAGCCTCCTCGCCAGCATCCTTTTCAACTACTACGTCTTCGGTCACGCCGAACAGCACTTCCCCCTCATCTTTGTCGGCATCGGGCTGGTCTACGGGCTGAGCTTCACGATGATGTGCCTCCGTGTGAAGGAGGGGGATTATCCCCCGCCTGCCGCCCCGGCAGAAGGTGCTGGCAGCTTCTTTGGCATGGTTCGCACCTACGGCCGTGAGTGCTTCGGCAATCCCTACTATCTCTGGGTGTTTGTGGCCACCGCCCTGCCCTGGATCTCCTTCATCGCGGTGAACCACTTTGCCGTCTACTTCGCCAAGAGCCTCTCCATGGACATGGGCTTCTATGGCAAGTGCCTCGCCCTCGCCTATGCCTGCTCCCTCGTCCTTTCCTACCCGCTCGGCATGCTGGCCGACCGGTTCCATCCCCTGCGCACCTCTATTGCCACCATTTTTCTCTACGCCCTCGCCACCGCCGGCGGCGCGATCTTTTCCCACCGGGCGGATATTTTTGCCGTCTTTTTCGTCCTTCACGGGGTTCTCTCGGGGGCCTGGTTCACCAGCGCCGCCTCGCTTCCGCTCCGGCTCTTCCCGAAGGCCAACTTCTCCCAGTTCTACTCCGCCCTGAACATGTTCATCGGAATCGGGATCATGGTGTTCGGCCCGATCGTCGGGCAGTTACTGGATCTCACCCACAGATTTTATCGGCTCACCTTCATGTCCTCCTCCATCGTCGCCTTCCTTGCCGTTCTCGCGGGCTTGGTGGTTCACGCCAAATTCATGAAACTGGGCGGCCCCAAACACTACCAACCGCCGGTCTGAATGCCCGGCAAGCGACCTTGGCTCGCATGAATTTCAACCTTATTCTTCCTCTTCTGAAACCACTGCGTTTCCTGTGTCTGGCGCTCTGTTCCTTCGGGCTTTCGGCCTGCCAAGCCAACGAGGTTTTGTTCGAGGATGACTTCGGAAAGGACCTTTCCCAATGGGTGGTCGAACAGACCCCCAGCGGCACCACCAAGATCATCGATGGCCAGCTCGAGATCGATGACGCCGCCGGTCCCCACGACAAGGGGGGCTGCACCGTCTGGTTCAAGGAGAAGCTCAAGGGCCCCGTCCACATCCAGTACGAGGCCACCATGGTCCAGAAGGGCGGTCCCAACGACCGGATCAGCGACCTCAACTGCTTCTGGATGGCTACAGATCCCAAAAACCCCGACGACCTTTTCGTCGACAGCAAAAAACGAAGCGGGTCGTTCCCCAAATACGATCCCCTGCACACCTACTATGTGGGCTACGGGGCCAACGAGAACGCCACCACCCGGTTCCGCCGGTATCCCCGCTCCCGGGATGACGAGGGTCTCAAGCCGGAGTTCGACCTGAGCGACGCCAAATACATGAATGTCCCCAACCAGACCGTGAAAATCGAACTGGTCGCCGACGGCAAGACCATCCAGTTCCTGCGCGACGGTGAAGTCATCTTCACGTTTCAGGATCCTGCACCCTACGAGGAAGGTTGGTTCGGGTTCCGCACGACCCGCAGTCACATCCGCTTCGACAACTTCAAGGTCACCCGCCCCCAGCAAAAGGAAAAACCATGAAATCCATTTCACTTTTTCTTCTGTCGTTTCTGTTCGTTTCTATCACCACGGCGGAGACCGCCCTGACTGAAGCGGA
>CAWUOE010000609.1:0-2298 GCA_963923355.1 uncultured Gemmataceae bacterium
TGGGGCTTGAACTCCATGGCGTACAACTTCGGCTACAGCAATTACGTGAACCCGTTCTACACGGCCCCCGCTGTGGTCACCCAGCCCTACGTTGATTACTCACAACCGGTGATCAATGTGGTTCAGGCAGCGCCGGCGCCTGCTGAAGGTGCTGAGCAACCGGTGGCACCTCCGCCCATCCCTGAAACGGCCGCCCAAACTTTTGACAAGGCCGTTGAGGCTTTCCGTCAGGGCGATTACCAGGCAGCTCTGCGAAGCACCGAAGCCGCCATGAAGGAATTCCCGAAAGACCCGGTGATGCATGAGTTCCGTGCCCTGTGCCTTTTCGCCCAGAAAGAATATGCTCCCGCGGCAGCGGCGATTCATGCGCTGTTGGCTAGCGGACCTGGCTGGAATTGGAGCACCTTGAGCTCCCTCTACGCCGACATCAACGTGTACGGGTCGCAGCTCAATGCCTTGGAGGACCGCTGCGCCGCCAACCCCAATGAAACGGCTTCCCTCTTCCTACTCGCCTATCATGCCACCACCGCGGGGGACACCGAGACGGCACGCAAGGTGCTTGCCAAGCTCCGCAAGTTGCTCCCCGATGATGCCGTGGTGAACAACCTTTGGCAGACTGCCGGCGGTGACCAACCTCCCGCGGCTGGAAAGGAGGGCGAGACTCCAAAGCAGCCTGAAAAGCCTGCGGAGGCTGCCAAAGAGCCCGAGCCGGCCAAGGATGTTCAACTTGACATCACTGGCGATTGGAAAGCGGCAAGGCCCGATGGAGGAACCATCGGCCTGAAGATCAACGCCGATGGTTCCTTCACCTGGACCATCGAGGACAAAGCCGGGAAAAAGGATTCCTTTGACGGCAATTTCACGCTGGATGAGGATTTGATGGCGCTCAACCGTAAATCCGGGGGCGCCCTGATGGGAAGGGTCACCGCCTTGTCAGAGAAATCGTTCCTCTTCAAGATGGTAGGTGGTCCCCCCAATGACCCCGGTTTGACCTTCAAGAAATAATCCAGGCACGCAAACCTTTGGCCGGCCGGAATCGATGGATTCCGGCCGGCGTTTTTCTCCCCTGCCTTCGACGGGCTGGAATGAAAAGCCGGCTGCCCCAGAATCTTTTTTTTGACATAATTCCCACTTTGCACCCAAGGATTTGGAACAGTCTTGTCATGCCCCCGCTGATCACCATCCGCAAAGCCTGCAAAAGCTACGGAGACCAGGTCCTCTTTGATCAAGCTGATGTCACCATTTCCGATTCGGTGAAAGTCGGCTTCATGGGCCGCAATGGTGCCGGCAAAAGCACCCTTCTCCGCACCATCCTGGGGGAGGAAAAACTCGACAGCGGCGAGGTCATCCTGCACCCGAGCCTGCGGCTGGGCTACCTGCGCCAACACGACCCATTTCAACCGGGTGAAACCGCCCTAGACTTCCTGATGCGCGACAGTGGAAAACCCGACTGGAAATGCGGCGAAGTGGCCGGCCGATTCGAATTGAAGGGCCCCTATCTCAACGGCCCGGTTTCAGCCATGTCAGGCGGATGGCAAACCCGGGTCAAATTGGCGGCGTTGCTTTTGCACGAGCCAAATCTGCTTCTGCTGGACGAACCGACCAACTTCCTCGACCTCCGCACCCAGATCCTGCTGGAGCATTTCTTGAGGGATTTCCGCGCGGGGGCACTGATCGTTTCCCACGACAGGTCTTTCCTGATGGCCACCTGTGAGCAAACCCTGGACCTGTCACGGGGCAAATTGACCTATTTTCCGGGAAAGGCAGATGCGTTCCTGGAGCACCAGAAAGAAAAGCGTTTGCATGAAGAGCGCACCAACCAGGCGATATTGTCGAAAATGCGTCACTTGGAGGATTTCATCGCGCGCAACAAGGCCAGGGCCGCCACCGCCAAACTGGCCCAATCCAAAAGCAAACAGTTGGAAAAGCTGGAACTGACCGAAGTTGAGGCGGATATTCCGGTGGCCAACATTCGGGCCCCCAAGGTGGAACCGCGTAAGGGATCCGCCCTGCGCTGCAAGGAAATGGCCATCGGCTACCCGGAACGGACAATCGCCACCGATGTGAACCTGGAGATTGAACACGGCTCACGCGTCGCCATTGTGGGTGATAATGGCCAGGGAAAAACCACCTTCCTGCGAACTATCGTTGAATCACTCAAGCCCCTGGAAGGCGAAGCACGCTGGGGGCATGGGTGCAAACTGGGAGTATACGCCCAGCATGTCTACACCAGCCTGCCTCCAAAAATGACCGTTCTGGACTACCTGCACCAGAAAGCGGCCAAGGGTAAAAAAGACC
>CAWUOE010000610.1:0-2286 GCA_963923355.1 uncultured Gemmataceae bacterium
CGGGTCATCCACTCGAGGGCATGGACGAATGCCTTTCCACCCACTTTGGGCTTGCCAGTCAGCAGGTCAAAATCCAAGGCGTAATGGTTGTTTTCAGCTTCCCGACCCGGGCGCAAGCGTTGCCCGGCAGCCAGCCTTTCCATGGCAAAACAGGCCGCAACCTGACGAAGTAGGCGCAACTGATCGACTGGTTCCGACGGGAGTGGCGGTAGAACCGGAGCCCCTGGTCGGCCCGGCAACTTGCCCTGCAAGGCGGTTCCCAAATCGATCCAGTCTTCCCAAAGCCGTGGTGCCTGCAGAACTCTACCGGTGGCCGACTGGAATGCCTTTTGAACCTTTTCGTCCGCAAGCCAATCGGTCCGGATTACCTGAACCCAGACATCGCCCTGAATCGGAACGGCCAAAGTGTCTCCGCGCCACTTGGCTAAACGATCCCTCCAGACCGGAAGAATGTCTGTCCACGCCGTCTCCTGTTTGCCCAGCAGACTGGCGGGAACCTTTCCGACTGACTGTGCCACTCCACCGAGAAAACGGGGTGGCACCAAAGCTATCTGGTGTTTTTCCAGCTTTCCGCTGGCATTTCCCATCCGCACCTGGACCGTGCCGTTCCTGCGAATCCAGGGCCTTGCGGTGGTGAGGACCCAGTCAGCCAATTCCTGGGTGGAAGCAATCACCTCCACCCGCGGAGAACCCGCTCCTCCGGCATTTGGGAAAGCTAGGGTATTCCAGCCGTGAGCCCGTGCCCCGTACAAGGATGCGGCCCCGACGGCAAAAAAACCGCGACGATGCATGTTTTTTGAGTAATCACCCATTTGGCTTCTTGCTTTCTTCATGGAAAGTCATTCTACTGAGTGAAGGTGATTCCAACGTCCCAAATCGTTCGGATCTTTGCGAGGTTATGCGATTCCGCGATCGCCCGGCGGAACGCCCGTTGATTCTTGGTGGCGCCATCCGCCTGCTTGCCTAATGCAGGTTCCTCTCGTCAGTTCGCTGGGGAGTGCTGTTCAGGATGAGAGTGCAGTTGGTTGTCAAGAACCCTGGCAAGCAGCAGGGCATGGCCATTCCCATCGCGGTTCGTCAATTTTTGATCGGCCGCGAGGAGGGTTGCCAGCTCCGTCCCGCCAGTGAACTGATCAGCAAACGGCACTGTGCCATTCTGATAGCCCCTCAAGGGATTTTTGTCGAGGATTTCAAGAGCACCAACGGAACCCGGGTCAATGGCACTGCCATTCAGGGTCGTGTGCCAGTCAAGCACGGCGACACTTTGTCTGTCGGCACTCTGGACTTTGAACTACAAGTCTTGGCCACGGCGCCGGCGGCCCAATCCAAACCAGTGGCACCGGTAGCCCCTGAAGCCAAGTCCGGTAGCATTGCCAGCCCGACACCCATCCCTCCTACCAGCAAAATTGTTCAGGCCATGGCCGGCCAAGTGGGTGCAGAAACCGTCCAAACTCCTTCCCAGACCAAGGCAGCAGGACCGGCACAGGCGACTGGCAAGCCTGTTGCACCCGCCCCGGTTCCTGCCTCCAACGAACCCAGCGCCGTGGATGATGATCTGGCAGCCCTGCTGATGGATGATGATCCGGTCAGTGACAGCAAGGCAGCCCTGATGGAAGCTCCCACAGTCGCAGAGGCTACGGGGGAGACCAAAGCGATCGAAGCCCCCGAGGCCAACCAGCCTTATGGTGGCGCGCCGCCGAAGCCCACCCCATCGATGTCGAGTTCCGACAGCGCCCGAGCGCTGTTGGAAAAGTTGATGCGTCGGCCCCGCTGATTCCAAGCCCTTGACCCGCCCCGCCAGCAAATCCAAACAAATTCCCCCACCCCTGCGGCTGGCTGGTTCGGCCACAGACCCGGCGGATCTGACGCCTGACCTTCCAAGTTCCTTGGTGGCATGGTTCAGGAAGACAGCCAGGGACCTCCCCTGGCGCCGAACCAAGGATGCGTACCGCATTTGGGTCAGCGAGGTGATGCTGCAGCAGACCCAGGTGAAGACCGTCATCGGATATTTTCACGCCTTTTTAGATCTTTTTCCCACTTTGGCGGACCTGGCGTCGGCTTCCGAGCAAAAGGTGCTGCGCGCCTGGGAGGGGCTTGGCTATTACCGCCGGGCCCGCGGCATGCATGCCTCGGCGAAACTGCTGGTGCAACAAGGGCATGACAATCTTCCACCCGACCCAGCCGTGCTGGCTCCTTTGCCAGGAATGGGGGAATACACCCGCAACGCGGTACTGTCCCAAGCCCACGGTCTGGCATTGCCCATCATTGAAGCCAACAGCCAGCGGG
>CAWUOE010000611.1:0-2279 GCA_963923355.1 uncultured Gemmataceae bacterium
GATAGCGTAGCGTCTCGTGGGCTCGGAGATGTGTATAAGAGACAGCCTCGAAAGCACAGCCCCGATCGCACCCAGGATCAAACCGCCGCTCAAGGCTGTTACCGCCCACAGGGGCCCGCGCACCCGCTGCCTCACCTCGTTCTCGTCCCGCATCAGGGGCCGGGTGATCTCCAAAATCCCGCGCACATCACCCACCTTCCAGTTCTTCCTGGGTGAATCGGCCCGCGTGTTGTGGCACTCTACGCAGCTTTCCTTCAGCACCCGGGCCACGGCATACCGCAGCACCTTCTTGCCGTCCTTGGTTTCAAACCGGTGAAACTCCTCCGTCGGGTGGCTCTCCAGCCGTTTCAGCGCCTCCCGCTCAAACTCGTCCCGCGCCCCTCCCTCCTTGACCCGCCAAGGGAACGGGTACTCGCTGTAGAGCCGCACATCAATGTCCGAAGTCGGCGATTTCTCCAACCGGTGGCCGATGTCGTGGATGAATGTCGCCGGAATGCTCAGGGGCACCTTGTTCTTCTCGGGCAGAGGGTCATGAGTCACCTGAAATCCAGAGTCCCGCACCTTTTTCACGATGTCGCTGTACTCGTCGTTGCAATGCAGCAACAAGTCAGCCTGCTGCGTGATGCTTTCCAGCGCCGTGTGCCTGACCAGTTCCCCCGCCAGCCACTGGATGTAAAGCACACCTGCCAGGGGCGACAATGCCGCCAGAAGCACCAGCGCCGCCACAGCGGGCCGTTTCACCGCCCACCGCACGGCCGACTCCATCCAGCCAGGCCGCCGCGCCTGGATCGGCTCCCCGGCCAAAAACCGCCGCAGGTCCGCCGCCAGGTCCGCGGCGCTGCCGTATCGCAACCCCGGGCTTTTCGCCAGACACTTCAGGCAGATGGTTTCCAGGTCGGCCGGGCAGTTGTACGCCAGCCTCGAAACGGGCAGCGGCTCCTCCTTTTCCAACAGGCGCACCACCGCCATGAAGGTGGGGGCCTGGAACGGCACGCGCCCGGTCAGCAGCTCATAAAGGATGGTCCCAAGGGCGTAGATGTCGGCGCCGGGCCCCGCCTGGTTGGCTGAACGCACCTGCTCGGGTGCCATGTACAGCGCGGTGCCCACCAACTGCCCGGCCCGCGTCAGGCCCGCGTCTTCGTTGTCCAGTTGCTTGGCCAGGCCGAAGTCAGCGATTCGCAACTGCCCCGGTTGCAGGAAGTCGATCGACTCCACCGGCTCCTTCACCAGAATGTTGGAAGGCTTGATATCCCGGTGAATGATCCCGGCCCGGTGCGCGGCTTCCAGGGCCTCCGCCAGGGTGGCCACCAGCAGGGCCGCCTGTCGGGGTGCTACCTGCCGCCTCACCAGCAGATCAGCCAGGTTGCCCCCCTGGCACATCTCCATCACAAGAAACGGATTACCATGGTGCTCCCCATGGTCATACACCTGAATGATGCCGGGATGACTCAGCCGGCCCAGTGCCTGCGCCTCCACTTCAAACCGCCCCTTGATCTCGGGCGTCGCGGCACCCCGCATCAGGATCATCTTGTACGCCACGGTACGGTTCAGCGACACCTGCCGCGCCCGGTAGACAATCCCCATCGCCCCCGAGGCGATTTTCCCTTCAAACAGGTAGCCCGGTGGCAGGTCCATCTGTTCGGTCAAGGCAGGGCGGCCCGCTGGCACCGGTTCGGCCTGTGTCCTGTCAGCCCCCCGGCCGAGTGGCACCGTTTCCTCCGGGGAGGGTTCCTTGCCAACGGGTTGGGGATGGTCAGGTAGGGTCTGTTCTGGATCGGTCATGAATCATCCGGCACTGTCGGCTGAAAGGAGGTTTAATCCTAGCATTTTTGGGATGGTTGGTTTTGCGAAGAATGGCTCCGGCTTCCAACGCAAGAAGCCGGAGGCACACCACCCCCGGCTTCAAAAAATGAACAAGATTTCATTAGAATCTTTAGGGATCGGTGGAGCGTTTATATGCCCGAGCCCCCGTTGAAACCAAATCCCTTGTTACCCCCAAATCCACCGCCAAAACTGCCTCCCAATCCTCCCCCAAACCCGCCTTGGCCAAACTGACCCCCTCCAAATTGGCCCAGTCCGCCTTGGCCAAACTGACCCCCACCAAACTGGCCGAGTCCTCCTTGGCCAAACTGACCCCCACCAAACTGACCAAATCCTCCTTGGCCAAATTGCCCGCCACCAAAACCTCCCTGGCCAAACTGACCGCCAGAACCGCCCAGCATGTACCCCGGTTGGATGGGAATCACCGCGTAGGGTCTGTCTCTTATACACATCTCCGA
>CAWUOE010000612.1:0-2268 GCA_963923355.1 uncultured Gemmataceae bacterium
GCCAGCGTTGAAAGCGATTCCCTGGTTGCCCTGGACAGCGCCAGCGGCAAGGAAAAATGGCGCGTCAAGGGCATCCGGGAATCATGGAACACACCCATCCTGGTGACCGCACCATCTGGCCGGAAGGAACTCATTGTGGCGGTGCAGGGCAAGGTGCTGGCATTCGACCCGGACAACGGCAAGGAACTCTGGTCCTGCAAGACCGACATCACATGGTACATGGTGCCAAGTATCGTCCATGCCGATGGGGTGCTTTATTGCCTGGGTGGCCGTTCCGGCATCGCGGCCCTCGCTGTCCGCACCGGCGGCTCCGGCGATGTCACCGCAACGCATCGGCTCTGGACATCCACCAAAGGCTCCAACGTGGCCTCACCCATTGTTCATCAGGGCCATCTTTATTGGACCCACGAGCAACAAGGGATAGCCTATTGCGCCAAAACGGGAACAGGCGAAATCGTCTACGAGCAGCGCCTGCCGCGCGCCGGTCAGTTCTATGCCTCCGCCCTGTTGGCCGATGGCCGCCTGCACTATCTCACCCGTGATGGGAAAACCTTTGTGCTGGCGGCAAAACCATCATTTGAACAACTGGGCATGAACGACCTGGGCGACCGGAGCATATTCAATGCCAGCCCTGTCCCCGCCGGCAACCAACTCCTGATTCGCTCCGACAAGTTTCTGTATTGTTTGGGAAACAGGTGAGGCAGACCCAAACGCTCAAAGGTACAAGATTGTTTTTTAGACTATATATCTATTGAAAAAATGGATGGGATCAGGAAGATCTTTCCGTCGCCGATACGTCCTGTGCGGGCGGCCTGGACCACCGCCTGCTGAACCTTCTCGTATTGCTCGGGTGCCACCGGGATGCTGATTTCCACTTTGGGCAGGAAGGCCATGCTGTATTCCGAGCCCAGGTAGCGATCGAGGTAGCCTTTCTGCCGCCCGTGCCCTTTGGCCTCGCGTACCACGCAGTCACCCAGGGCGGCTGGTCCCAGTTCCGTTTCCAGGGCGCGCAGCACCTCGGCCGCGCGGAATGGCTTCACCACCACGGTCAGCAATCGGCTGGAAACATCGGGGCTTTCCATGGTCACATCTGTAGCGCCGTCAGGCTGGGCTCCTGCTTGCCCAAGCCGCTGAGCAGCAGCAGTTGCTGGCCCGGTTCCACCAAGCCCAAAGCGTCGGCATGCTGGCGAGCCGTGGCTTTCGGTTTTTCGAATTCCTCGTGCGTGATCACGCGCGGGATGACCCCCCACAGCAGGTTCATCCGGCGGGCCACCCGGGCATCGGTGGTCAGCGCGATGATGGGCGCGCTGGGGCGGTACGAGCTCACCTGGGCCGCCGAAGTCCCGCCCTTGCTGCGCACCACCACCGCGCGCACACGCAGATCCTGGCATAATTGCGCGGTGGACTTGGCCACCGCGCGCCGCAACCTGAGGGGCGCGTCACGGTCAGCCGCCGCATGGCTCGCATGGTCACGTTCCGATTGCTGGAAGTGGGTTTCCAGCGACTGCCATGCCTCCACCTTTCGGGCGATCCGGTCCATGGTCTTCACCGTTTCCACCGGGAAAGCACCGGTGGCTGTCTCAGCCGAAAGCATCACCGCATCGGCTCCGCTCATCACCGCGGTGGAAACATCGCTGGCCTCGGCGCGCGTGGGGCGCGGCTGGGTCACCATGCTTTCCAACATCTGGGTGGCGACAATCACAGGCTTTGCCGCATGGCGCGCCTGCTCCACCAGGTCAGCCTGGATAATCGGGACACTCTCGAGCGGCATCTCCACACCCAGGTCACCCCGGGCCACCATCACCCCGTCCGCCGCATCCAGTATCCCGGCAAGTGCCTCCACCGCCTCGGGTTTCTCAATCTTGGCAATGATGGGAGTGCTTTGCCCGCCAGCCTCGATCTCCCTGCGCAGGTCGGAAATGTCCGAGGGCCGGCGCACAAACGACAAGGCCAGCCAGTCCACCCCCTCGGCAAGCAGAAACCTGACATCCTGGCGGTCCCGTTGGGTCAGGGCCGGGGTCGAAAGGGACACACCCGGCAGATTCATCCCTTTTTTGTCCTTCAGCCTGCTGCCGTGGACCACAACGCATCGGACTTCCGTGCCCTCCACCCGCTCCACTCTCAATTCGATGAGCCCGTCATCCAGCAAAATGCGGTTGCCTGGCCGGACATCATTCGCCAAGGCGGCGTATTGGGACGGGATGATGCCATCGCCCCCTGGCACATCGCGCGTGGTGACGGTCACTTTCTGTCCGGCCACGAGCGTCA
>CAWUOE010000613.1:0-2268 GCA_963923355.1 uncultured Gemmataceae bacterium
CTACACAAGGAGTATCGTCGGCAGCGTCAGATGTGTATAAGAGACAGGCCAGTCGTTTCTGGACCACCCGTGGAAAAACGGTGAGACGCTGCGGTTTTTGATCTCAGCCAAGCGGGAAGGGGAGGACCGGATCGCATACACCGGGTGGTTTTCGGCCCCGGGCCTGGAGGGTTGGCAACTGGTGGCCAGCTTCAGCACGCTGAGCGCGAAGGGCCTGCTATCCGGTTACTACAGCTTTGTGGAGGATTTCCGCCGGGACGGGGAATCGCTGAAGAAGGCGCGCAAGGCCCATTACGGCAACGGTTGGGTGCGAACCGGCGCGGGAGACTGGGAGGCGGTGAAGAAGGCCCGATTCACCGCGGACGGCAACCCGTCCATGGCCATCGATGCCGGGCTGGAGAAGGACCGCTGGTTTCTGGCCACCGGCGGGGAGACGGAAAACAAGACCACCAAGCTGCGGCAGGAGATGGTGGACGGAACGCCAGCGGGAAAGCCGCCCGCCGACCTGCCCAGCGATCCGTTCGCCCTGGACAAACGGGGCTGATACCCGAGGCGGGCAAGCCGATCAGGGGGCCTTGGCGGGGGTGACGAAAATCGCCTGACGGTCGTGCCCGGTGAGGAGCTTCTGCCCATCGGGGGACCAGGTGACACAGTAGGCGCCGAACTGCGGCGCCTTGCGCATGAAGAGCTGTTTTTTCGAGTCCAGATCCCAGACAATGACATTGCCGGCGTAACCGCTGGTGGCCAACTTCTTGCCATCGGGCGACAGGGCGATGCCATAGAGGTCATCGGGGGTGGGGCCCATGGCGGCCAGCTCCTTGCCGTCGGCGATGTTCCAGAGGCGGACCATGCGGTCGTGCCCGATGGAAGCAACTTTGGCGTTGTCCGGCAGGAAGACCACGCCCGTGACGCTGGCAGTGTGGCCCTTGAGGTCCTTCAGCAGTTTCTTCTCATCGACGCTCCAGACCTTGACCAGTTTGTCGGGGTCGCCGGAGACGCTGGCCACCATCTTGCCATCCTTGCTGAAGGCGATGGCGTAGGCGTTGCCGCCGTGGGCGCCAAGGTTCTTGAGTTCCTTGCCGTCGGCGACATTCCACAGTCGGACGCTCTTGTCGGAGCTGGCGCTGGCGAGGGTCTTGCCATCGGGCGAGAAGGCGACGCCATCGACGATCTCGGTGTGGCCCTTGATCTCGCGGACGAGCTTGGTATCGGCTGGATCCCACAGGCGGATAGTCTTGTCCACGGAGCAGGTGGCGACCAGTTTTCCGTCGGGTGAGAAGGTGGCACAGTAAACGGGCCCGGTGTGGCCGCTCAGCACCTTCTTTTCCTTGGCCTCGGGCCAGGACCAGATTTTGGCGGTGTTGTCAAAGCCGGCCGAAATGAGGGCTTTGCCATCCGGGGAGAAGGCGAGGTGATGGACCGGGGCCGTGTGGGCCTGCCAAGTATCCGGCTGGGCGGCCAGCCAGCCGGTTCCGGTGAGGAGCATGACGAGGAGAGGCAACGCGACATTTCGAGGATGCATGGCAAGTCTCAAAGGTTTGTATTTGGGCTAACTGGGCGGGAAACGCACTCTTCCAGGCAGGTCTCTATGGTTTAACAGCCCGGGAGTGCCCGCGCAACCGGGTGGAATGTGGGTGCGGCTTTGAGCTTAGGGAGGCGGCCCATTGTGCTCGCCTTACCTTAGGGTCAAGGATCTAACCCCACCAGGGTTGCATTTGTATCCATCCACACCCCCAGCGGCGAAAGGGTATTTGTTGTTTAGCCAACATCCTGGCTGGCCTGTGCCGTGACGGGGCGTGCCGCCCCGGGTGTGAGATCCGATTCGACGCGGAGTGGGCCAGGGGTTGGCCGTGCAGATGGCTCCGGCCTTGAAGGCCCCCTTGTGGGCATGGCGTCACCTGTGGACCAGAGCCCGGAAAGCTTTGGGTCGCCTGGGAAGAAAACATTACGTAATCCAGAGTGCGGTTCCGGGGTCGGAAGGTTCCGGAAGGGTTGCACCCCTTGGCGCCAGACTCCCGCCGTTGGCGCGCGGTTGGGCGGAGGATTGTGAGAGCCATGGGGAACATCACAGCATCTTTCCGCAGGTGAAGCCGGGCCGAGCAATCGATCGCCCCCGTGGCGATGGATCTGGCAGGGCTGAAAGACCCCGGGGCGATTGATTGTTTCAACCGGCCGGGCCGCCGTGGATCGGGTCAGGTGGCGCGAGGCGGGGGTTGCTGGCCTGGCAAACCCGTCTGGCTATTGTCCCTTTCCACCTCCCTGGATTGT
>CAWUOE010000614.1:0-2256 GCA_963923355.1 uncultured Gemmataceae bacterium
GCAAGCCCTCCGCCATCGAGGAATGCCTGCTGGCCATTTTCGCCGCGGTACCCTACTGCATCGACCTCATGGACGGCCCCCGCATCGAGACCGACCCCGCGGTGGTGGTTACCTTCCGCCCCAAAAAGGCCTGAAATCCATGTCCATCCTGTCGATCGATCTCAATGCCGATCTGGGTGAAGGCGCTGGGTTCGACCACGACCTGATTCCTCTGGTCAGCTCGGTCAACCTGTGCTGCGGCCTGCACGCCGGCAGCCTTGCGGCCAGCGAGGCCGTGCTCCAGCTCGCCCGCCAGCAGCGGCAAAGCCGCGATCTGGCGGTCGGCGCGCATCCCGGCCTGCCGGACCGACGCGCCATGGGCCGCTCATCCGTCCAGCTACCACCGGACATGGTGGGGGAAATCACGCGCTACCAAGTCGAAATCCTTGCCCGCATGGCCCTGTCCCACGGGATCCAACTGACCCACCTGAAGCCGCACGGGGCCCTCTACCACCTCGCCTGCTCCAACCCGGAAATCGCGGGCCAGATGGTTCAGGTAGCATGCGCATTCCAACTCGCCGTCATGGGCCTGCCTTCCAGCGCGCTGTCAACAGCCTGCGAGGGAAAGGTACGCTTTATCGCTGAGGGCTTCGCAGAACGCGGCTACCTGCCCGATGGCCGCCTGATCCCCCGCGGCCAGCCGGGCGACCTCATCCACGACCCGTCCGAGGCCGCGGCGCAGGCCCTCCGCCTCACCCGGCAGGGCCTGCAAACCCTCTGCATCCACGGAGACAGCCCCCGGGCTGTCGCCATCGCCTCCGCCGTGCGTGAGCACCTTCAACAAGCCGGCTACGCGATCAAAACGCAGTTTTAAGGTCCCAAAAAAACAACCCGCCGGGCCACTGAAGGGGCCCGGCGGGTTGGGATCATTCAATCCGTCGCGAATCAGCCGCCGCAGCAGCCGTGGGTGCGATGATGGCCCAGACGATGGCCACCCGCACTGCCGCCGCAGCAGCCGCTGCTGGCAGCCTCGCCACCGCAGCAACCCTTGCGGTCATGCAGACGGCTCATCAGGCCTTCGCGGCCGCCGCAGCAGCCACCGCCCACCACTTCGCCGCCGCAGCAGCCCTTGCGGTCATGCAGACGGCTCATCAGGCCTTCGCGGCCGCCGCAGCAGCCACCGCTCACCACTTCGCCGCCGCAGCAGCCCTTGCGGTCGTGCAGACGGCTCATCAGGCCCTCACGGCCGCCGCAGCAGCCATGGGTCGCAGCTTGACCGCCGCAGCAGCCGGTGCAGGAGGAAACGACAACGGGGGTACCGCAGGACTCGGCCTTGTTCTTGAAGAAGAACTCGGGGGCCTGCACGCCGGTGGTCATGGCCACCATCAGGATTGCGCTGAACATCTGTGGAGATCCTTCCATCGTTGAACTGACGATTCCAAGGACGGAGGCAACCCAGCCACGCATCCCGCGAATCCAAACCCACATCCGAATCTGGGAAGACTCGGAAGCATGAAGATTAAGGTAAAGCCTGCCAATCAACGGTCAATACATCGATTGGAAAAATTTTGCCGATTATATCGGTTATTCATGCAATAAGTTGACCAAATATAGCTTTAAATATTTCCCATATTACCCATTTGTCCAACCGGTTTCACACCACGATGGCTGCCGCACACCACCCACCTAAACCCGTTTCCTGCCCCGCAGTAGGGACATAAATTAGGCGGAGGGGGTTTGCCCGCGGGAAACCCTCCACCAGCATTCCCCCAGCCCAGACCGTGAACTCCCATGCCCCAACACGGCCTGAAGCTGCTGAAAACCGGCACTCTGGACCTGATTATCGATTCTGCCCGCACAGGTCTGCGCGATCGCGGCGTGGGCCCCGGTGGACCGGCAGACCGCTGGTCGTTCACACTGACCAACGCTCTGGCCGGCAACCCGCCCGAGGCCAACGCCGCCGCCCTGGAGTTTTCCCTAGTCGGCCCAACCCTCCAGGCCACCGCACCCGTGGCTTTTGGCCTGTCCGGGGCGGTCACTTCCGCCCGCATCCACCGCGCGGATGGCACGGCACACCAGCTGAAACCCTGGTCCAGCGCCACGCTCGAGCCGGGGGAAACCCTCTCGCTTGGCCCGGTCTCGGGCAGCCTCCGCGGCTACCTGGCCGTCCGGGGCGGGTTCGACACCCCTTTCATCGCGGGCAGCCGCCAAAGTCTGGCCCCCCTGCGTGCTGAAACCTGGCTGCCTGCCCAGCCATCCAGACTCCCGCCCAGACAC
>CAWUOE010000615.1:0-2254 GCA_963923355.1 uncultured Gemmataceae bacterium
CCCTGAAGCAAGGATCGATGCGGAACGACCTGCTGGAGCGGCTGGGTGGGGACCCAGCGTTCGCCAAGGTAGACATCGCCAAGGTGATGGCGGAAGGCGCGTTCACCGGGCGGGCGGCGGAGCAGGTGGACGAATTTCTGGCCGAGGAGGTGGAGCCGGGCCTGGCCCCCTACCAAACCCTGCTGGGCCAGACGGCCGAATTGCACGTCTGACCGGTCGGAAAAGCCCGCCATTTGCCCGGTTTGGCCCCTTTAAGGGGGTGGGCTGATTCGATAAAACTAATCTTTTGGCTGATTCTTCACCCTCCCGCGATTTTTTGAGGCCCAGTCATGTCAGTGAAGCTGCAGGTTCCCCCCGGCGAGAAGATCGGCATTTCCGGCGGCAAGCTGGCGGTGCCCAACCACCCGATCATCCCGTTCATCGAGGGGGACGGCACCGGCCCGGACATCTGGAAGGCCTCGGTGCGGGTGTTCGACGCGGCGGTGGCGAAAGCCTACGGCGGCAAGCGGAAGATCAGTTGGATGGAGGTGTACGCGGGGGAGAAATCGTTCAACCAGTTCAACAACTGGCTGCCCGACGAGACGGTCGACGCCTTCCGCGACTACCTGGTGGGGATCAAGGGGCCGTTGACGACGCCTGTGGGCGGTGGCATCCGCTCCCTGAACGTGGCGCTGCGCCAGCTACTGGACCTGTATGTGTGCCTGCGCCCGGTGCGCTGGTTCAAGGGGGTTCCCAGCCCGGTGAAGCAGCCCGGCAATGTGGACATGGTGATCTTCCGAGAGAACTGCGAGGACATCTACGCGGGCATCGAGTTCGCCGCGGGCACCCCGGAGGCGGCGAAGGTGCTGGCCTTCTTCGAGAAGGAGTTCCCCAAGGAGTTCGCCAAGATCCGCTTTGGCACCGCCGCCAAGACAGGCGCCTGGAACCAAGCAGCCGGTCTGGCGGGCGCCAACGACACCGTGCAGGTGGGCGTGGGCATCAAGCCGGTGAGCGCCGCGGGCACCGAGCGGCTGGTGCGTTCGGCCATCGAGTACGCGCTGCGCGAGAAGCGAAAGAGCCTGACACTGGTGCACAAGGGGAACATCATGAAGTTCACCGAGGGCGCCTTCAAGGACTGGGGCTACGCGCTGGCGAAGAGCCAGTTCCGCGACCAGGTGGTGACCGAGCGCGAGAGCTGGATCCTTGGCAACAAGGACTCGAAGCCCGGCATCAGCGCGGAGGAGAACGCCAAGCTGATCGACCCCGGCTACGACATGATGACGCCCGAGCAGAAGGCGAAGATCGTGAAGGAGGTGGAGGCGGTGCTGAAGCTGGCCCCGACCCACGGCGACGGCAAGTGGAAGAGCAAGCTGCTGATCAAGGACAGCATTGCCGACATCACGCTGCAGCAGGTGCTGACACGGCCGAAAGATTTCGAGGTGATCGCCACGCTGAACCTGAACGGCGACTACCTGTCGGACGCTCTGGCGGCGCAGGTGGGCGGCATCGGCATCGCGCCGGGCGCGAACATCAACTATGTGTCGGGGCACGCGATCTTCGAGGCGACGCACGGGACCGCGCCGAAGTACGCCAACCTGGACAAGGTGAACCCGGGCAGCGTGGTGCTGTCGGGCGAGATGATGCTGCGGTACATGGGCTGGACCGAGGCTGCCGACCTGATCATCCAGGGCATGGACGGCGCGATCGGCGCGAAGACGGTGACCTATGACTTCGCCCGCCTGATGGAAGGGGCGAAGGAAGTGGGTTGCGGGGCCTTCGCCAGCGAGGTGATCAACCACATGTGATGTGGTTGGCGGTGCATGAAACTTGAAGGGCGCCAGCCGGCAGGGTGGCGCCCTTTTTCTTTACCGTTTCGCGTGAGAAGGCGGGGTCAGCCGCCCTGGGGGGACTGGCGGGTGACGATGGGCACATAGCCCGCCTCCATCCCCTTGGGCGGGGTGACCAGCAGGGCCGGGTCGAGGTCGGCCAGCTTGCCCGTGGCGGGAGGTGGCAGGTATTGGCGGTCCTTTGTCCAGGCGCGGTGGAGTTTTTCCACGCGGGCCTGGAGCTGAGCGCGTTCGGACTCGGTGAGGTCGGCGTGGAGCAGTGCCGGCTGGTCGGCGAAGCGGTACCAGTGGTAGGTGACGACGCTGCCATCGCCCAGGGTGACCTGAAACGGGCCGGCCGCGGGCCCTGGCTTGCGCCAGGGGCTTTGTGGATCGTCGGGGGTGACATAGGGTTCGGGGCGGGGGCGTTTTTTGGGTTGGAACTCGAC
>CAWUOE010000616.1:0-2244 GCA_963923355.1 uncultured Gemmataceae bacterium
CCGCTATCGGTGATCATGTCCCGACGCCTGTTCAATCCGGAGGGCCCGTGATGGGAAGCCCATTCTTTCATCCCCAAAGCCTGTGCGAGTCAAGCCAGATTGGTGAGGGGACACGGGTGTGGGCGTTTGCCCACATATTGCCCGGGGCCCGGATCGGGCGTGACTGCAACCTGTGCGACCATGTCTTCATTGAGAACGATGTGGTGGTGGGTGACCGGGTCACCGTCAAGTGCGGGGTGCAGTTGTGGGACGGGGTCCGGATCAGGGACGATGTGTTCATCGGGCCCAACGCGACCTTCACCAACGACAAATTTCCGCGCAGCAGGCAGTACCAGGACCGGGTGCTGGAGACAGTGGTGGAGGAGGGGGCTTCCATTGGCGCCAACGCCACCATCCTTCCTGGGATCACCATCGGGGCGCGTGCCATGGTGGGTGCCGGCGCAGTGGTGACCCGCAGCGTGCCCCCGCGGGCGATGGTGATGGGGAATCCAGCCCGCATCACCGGGTATGTGGACACGCCCAAACACCATGGTGCACCACGACCGATGGCGGGGGATGGGCACAGCGTTTGTTCCTCCCAGGTGGCCGGTGTGAAGGTGCACCGCCTTAAGGAAGTGAAGGACCTCAGGGGCGATTTGAGCGTGGGAGAATTCAGCCGGGAAATCCCGTTCCAGGCAGCCCGGTATTTTTTGGTGTACGGGGTGCCCAACGCGAAGGTGCGGGGCGAGCACGCCCACAAGGAATGCCACCAGTTCCTGCTGTGTGTCCGGGGTGGTGTGTCGGTGATCGCGGATGACGGGCAGCAGGCGGAGGAAGTGCGGCTCGACTCACCCAACATCGGCCTGTACCTGCCGCCGATGACATGGGGTGTGCAGTACAAATACACCGAAGACGCGGTGCTGCTGGTGTTCGCCTCCCATCCCTACGAGGCGGCAGATTACATCCGCTCGTACGATGAATTCCGGTTGCTGGTCAGGCGGCAGGCCGGTCTCAGGCTGGCGGCATGAGCGCCATGGCGGCGGCCCGCCACGGTTCAGGCGAACCTTGCGAGTCTCAAACTGAATCCGCGGGAAGCACCACCAACGGTGCCGGTTTGCCATTTGTCTGGATGGTTCCGCTGCTGATCATCGCGTGCACCTTGTTTGGTTTGGCATCCTATCCCACGGTGGAAGGTTGGGGCCTTTGGTGTCAGTGGGATCAGGAAGGTCTGGGCAACTATCTGAAGGAACTGCCCACGCATCCCGACCGTCCGCTGCACCTGCTGCCCAGTGTGACCGCCTGGCTGTTGCCGGGTGATTACGGTTGGGGCTGCATGGAACTGGGTGGGCTGATGGCGCTTTGCCGGGGATGGCTGCTTTGGAACCTGGGCAGCATGTTGCGGATGGATTGGCAATCCTGCCTGCTGATGGTGACGCTTGGCCTGTTTGAGCCGATGTGGCCGGGATGCGGATATGAGCGATTCCACGCAGCGCAGGCCTCGCTGCTGTGTCTCTTGGGTGCACTGAATCTGGGTGCATGGCACGCGCGGAATGGCGGGTGGTGGAAGTTGCTGATTGGGGTTTTGCTGAGCCTGGCTGGTTTCATGACCTACCAAGGTCTGTTTCTGGTGTCGCTGGGGGCTCCCTTCGCCTTCTGGGTTTTGGGGATGCGCCCGGTGGCACGCAGTCTGGCCTTGATCCTGCTGACTGCCTGCATCGGTTACCTGTGCTGGTACCTGATCACCGCTCTATTTTTTCGCGCAGGCTATGTAGCCAATCATTCGGAAAGCCTGGCGGCCCGTCAACTGGTCACCCGACTGTGGGCGGCGATCATCAAGGGCAGGATGCTGACCTTTGTGTCCTTTGGAATCACCCTGTCCTTCCTGATCGGATTCCAGCGCGACATACTGAACCGGGGGCGGATGGGCTGGCTCCTGGTATTGGTTCTGTCAGCACCTTTATTCGGCCTGATCTTTTTCAAAAACCCGGTCTGGTTGTCTGATCCGGAAAGGGTATGGCTGCCCGTGAGTGTTTGGCTGGTGGTGTTGGCAGCCGGATGGGCCGCCCCGTCCGGAAGCAAGTCCTGGAGATTTACCCGGTGCTGGGTGCCTGCCTTGCTCACCTGCGGGTTACTTTCCACCCTGCAAGCGTTGCGGTATGTGCACTTGCAACACGCGGTGCTGGGAGTGCTGGAGGCAGAGTCTGCAGGTTGGGAAAAAGGCTTGCCGGTCCGGGTGGTGGACACAACGGATGAGCTGGGCCAGCT
>CAWUOE010000617.1:0-2244 GCA_963923355.1 uncultured Gemmataceae bacterium
GGTCCAGTTTCCCTCCCCTTGGGCGACCTTTACAAACCAGCGCGGGTCCCAGCCTTGGTCCATCCAGCAGGTGTCGGAAACGCCGCCGGCTTGGTCCACGGTCAATCGGTAGCCGGTGGAGTAGTCCCGATCGATGTCCAGGTACCAGCAGACCCGGTCGCGGCGTGGCGAGGCGCAATCCCTGCTGCGGGCAGTCAGGGGCTCGACGGGCCCGGCGTCCGGGCAGGGGCAGATGGCAGCCAGATACAAGAACTCCGAATCGTAGCTGATGGCGAATTGGGCCTGTTCCTCAGACTTGCCACCGCGCAGCGAGCGGAAGGCACCCTGCCAGACCTGATCCTCCAGCTTGCCATCGAGGACCGGGCGACCGGTTGATTTTTTGCAGGCCATCAGCGGGCGAGGGCATTCCCCGGTCCGCTCGGACAACCACAACTCCAGAGCGGCGGCCGTGCGCCACGGGCTGTCGGCGGGGAGGGCGTTGGCCAGGCGCCGATGGTAGGCCCGGGCCTCTCCCTCCACCTCCCCGGCGGGACGGGCGGGCTTCTCACCGCCGTTGGGTCCCAGCAGGGTCTTGTTGAAATCCCTGGTTTCGGAAACACGGCCCAATTGGCGCTTGGCGGACTGCAGCGCGAACTGCACGACCGGGTCATCGGCGACCTGGGCCCCGTGGGTGGCCAATACACCAGCCAGCGCCACGCATTCCTCCAGCCATTGGCGGCTTTGGGTGCGGTCGCTCAGGAACGAGGTTTCCCTCTCAAAACGGTTGGCGAATTCCGTGTCAGGTTTGGGAGTTTTGGAACCATCGATCTGCTTACCGTTGAACGCGACAGCCTGACCCACCTGCACGATTCCACGCTCCACCCGCTGGGAGAGTTCGAAGCGACGCCGTGCCTCCCCGCTGGAGCCGAAGGCGATCAGCCAACGGCACGAAGGAGGGACCAACTGGCTGGTGGGGTAACGGTTGACAAGCAGCCGGTGCAGTTCACGTGCCTGCATCCAGGCGCCTTGGCGGGAATGATTGGCTGCCAGTCGAGCCAGCAGGGCGGCAGCCTGGTGATCGGGCAACTTTTCCAAGGCTGGCAACAGGGCGGCTTCGAGTTTTTGCGGATCGTTGAGCGGACTGGCCGGGGCCAGGGCCAGCGAGCGCACCTGATTGCGCAAACGGAGGGCCTTGAGCAGGTCGCTGTCGAGCGTTTCGGTCACAGTTTGAGGACGGCGCAGCCCCTGGCTGTCCGCTTCCAGGCCGTCCATCAGGTGGGGCAATTTTTTCCCGGCCGCGCCCGCCGGAAGGATCTGGTTCCAGCATTCGACTGGTTCCGCAGATTCCCCAGTGGAGCCGGGCTGGGCGATCCAGCGGGCCTGTGCCGTCCAGTCTTCCAGACTGTCTTCCAGCCCGTCGAGGAGTTCCTGACTATCGATTCGCGCGGATGCATCCGGGCGTGGGACCACACGAGCCACCACCCTTGAGACAGTCCACGGTGCCAAACCAAGTTCCTGCACCTGTTCGGGAAACGCTTTCGGGTCGGCCGCCAGGCGGATAGCCTCCACCACCCAGCGGCTTGCCGCCTGTTCGAGGCCGGTCTGTCCGGTTCCCCGATTGCCGGGAATCAGCACCAGGCGAGGACGCTTGGTACGCAGGTCCTGAACGAGGCGTGCCTGAAGGATTGGCAGGTTTTTGGCAAACGCTGCATGGATGGCATCAACGTCACCCAGGCGATCCAGCTCGGATGGTATTGAATCGCCCCAGCTTTCCACCCAGGCGGCACCGGCTTGCCGCACTGCCTGGTGGTAGCGTTCATGGGCTGAGTGTCCACCGGATTCCGGGGGCAGCATGCGGGTGCTGGAAATTCGCCAGCCATCCACCGCCCCCAAACGGGCCATGGTGCACCAAGAGAGGCCGCCCTCGCCAGCGGTGAACAAGGATGCGGCCAGTTCCTGTCCCGCGCCACGGCGGATTTCCCAAGTGGCACCACCATCCGAGGAGCGGAGCACGCGACCCAGTTCGCCAACGCAGTAGGCAATACCCGCATCATTCATGCTCACCGCATGCAAGGGGGCGCGTTGGCCTGTGCGGACCAGGGCCAGGTCCGAGGAGGAGGAACCTGCCAACAGGATGCTGCCAGGAAATCCCACCACCAGGAGCCTTTTCCCGCCTTCGGTAGCCGCGTTCCACTGGCATTGTTGGCCAGCCTCGGGGCTTAGGGGAATCTTCCCCATCTGCCACCCTTTTTCACCTTGGACCAG
>CAWUOE010000618.1:0-2242 GCA_963923355.1 uncultured Gemmataceae bacterium
TGCACATCGCGGTAGTGCTTCTCCAGCTTGAGCCGCACCTCGTCGAGTTGCTTGTAGACCGCGGGCATCTCGGTGGCGAGTTCCTCGATCTTTTTGGGGGTGCGAATGCCGGCGACCACATCCTCGCCCTGGGCGTTGGTGAGGTATTCGCCGTAGAAGACGTTTTCGCCGGTGGCTGGATCGCGGGTGAAGGCGACGCCGGTGCAGCAATCGTCACCCATGTTGCCGAACACCATCGAGCAGATGTTCGCGGCTGTGCCCCATTCGTGCGGAATGTTGTACTGCCGGCGATAAACGATAGCGCGATCATTCATCCAGGAGCCAAACACCGCGCCGATGGCGCCATAGACCTGCTCGCGGGCATCCTCGGGGAAATCGTGCCCCGTGCGGGTCTTCACGGCCTTCTTGAACCGGTCAACCAGCACCTTCAGGTCGGCCACGGTCAGTTCGTTGTCAAGAGTCACGCCGCGCTCATGCTTGAGGTCGTGCATGATCTTTTCGAACGGATCTTCTTCCTTTTTGTCCTGGGGCTTCAGGCCGAGCACAACGTCGCCGTACATCTGGATGAACCGGCGATAGGTGTCCCACGCGAAACGCTCGTTGCCGGTCTTCTTGATCAGTCCGGCCAGCGTCTTCTCGTTGAGCCCGATGTTCAGCACGGTATCCATCATGCCGGGCATCGAGTCCCGGGCTCCGGATCGGCAGGAGACCAGCAGGGGGTTTTCCGGGTCGCCCAGCTTGGCGCCCATGGCGGCCTCGGTTTTCTTGATGTTCTCGTCGACCTGAGCTTTCAATTCCGGGGGATATTGCTTGCCATGGGCGTAGAAGTAGGTGCAAACTTCGGTGGTGAGCGTGAAGCCTGCGGGAACCGGTAGCCCGATTTTGGTCATCTCAGCCAGGTTGGCACCTTTGCCACCCAGCAGGGTCTTCATGCTGGCATCGCCGTCCGCCTTGCCGTCGCCGAAAAAGTACACATACTTGTGGCTCATGGATGTCCCGCTCCGAGAATTGACCAAAACAAAAAGAGCCACCGAAGCCCGTCACTCAAGTGACCAGCAGCGGCAGCAAATCGTTTAATAACTGAGCTTAATTTAGCAAAAAGGGTCGTTTCGACCAGCTTTTGGCGGAATCCGACCTCGTTTTTTGATGAAAAGGAGCCTCAATTTTTGGGTTTAACAGTGATGGCGATACCTTTTTGCCAGAATTTATCATCTGGTGAATAATACTGATAGCTTCTGCAGGCTGGCCCTGTGGATTGTCCGGGGATCAATGCGACCAAGTCCAACGGGATTTGAATTTCCTGCTCCGGACCCATTTCCCGCCAATAAAGGGCAAGCTCCCGCCCACGCTGTTCCCAGGCTGCCAATCTGGGCTGCCCGCCTGTGGTGGGAAGGCGGGTCAAGTCGATCAGTTGTTTCGCATCCGGTGGCAGGGCCAATCCGGAAGGCAGACCGATCACGGCCATGGCCATCCCTGTAAGGGTTGAGGTGCGGTTTTTGACCCGCAGGTTCAATCGGACGCTTTCCCCTTCCAGGACCTCGAGCCGATCCGGTTGAACGTCGATGTGGATTGTCGCCTTGGGCGAAGTTGGCGGGTTGAGAGTCTGGTATTCCCATGTCAAGGAGCAGGGAAATTGGTTTTTTTGGGTCAATTCCAGCACGATCGGGTTGTCGCCCGGACGCAAGCCTGAATCAGATTCTTTGAATTCCCCGACCAAACGGGTGAGCGCGTTTTCTGGGAAGTGCAAGGCCGCGACAGTTTTGCCATGGCTTTCAAACCGCAAGGTTCCGGCAGAGACGCTGACAATCCTTGACTCCTGGAATTGAGTCATGGCTTCCAACGCAAGAATGGTCGCCTGGGTCGAACCAAACGTTCCCCCGGTGCGTTTTTGCGACAGATATTGAATGGCATTCGTGACAGATTGGGAACCTTGTTTATCCTTTTCAGCCAACCAGGCCTGAACCGCCAAGGCGGTGGTTTCCACCACCAACCCATCTCCGGAGGAATGGGTGATGGAGGTGACTGCACCGGGAACGGCACCATTTTCTGATTGTTTCTGCGCCAATCTGCGACACAGCCCCGAACCGGACTCTTTGCGTCCGCTTGCCAGCAGGGCATTGGCTGCCAGGGCCATCTCGTAGGGGTCGTTGATCGCAGGGGCCCGTTTTGCAAGGACCTCGAATTCCTGTTTCAAATCAGAGACATCTCCGCTTTTTGCCAAAGCCCAGAGAATATAAGCCGC
>CAWUOE010000619.1:0-2226 GCA_963923355.1 uncultured Gemmataceae bacterium
CCTGTCACTTCCGAAGAGTACAGCAACTGCGCCAGGTCCTTCACCTGCCACCACCAGTGGGTGAACCGGTGCCGCGCCAGGCGGTGCAGGTCGATCATCACCACCCGGCCACGCCAATCGGTGGGTGGATGGCGCAGGTCCTCCTCCCGCACATAAAAGTGGCACAGGTACAGGTCCTTGTGGAAGCAACGCCGGTCATGCAACAGCCTGGACAGCCGCGCCATCTCCCAGGCCAGGCCGCGCTTCAGGCGGCGGAACACGTCGGCAGGCAGCCCGCGGGCCGCCAGGGGAATGGCTTCGTGCAGGGGAAGCATGCCGGTCAGTTCCTCGGTGACCAGCACGCTCGACAACTTGGTCCCGGGCCCCAGGTATTCCGCGGCCGCTACCACCTCGGGCACCGGCACCCCCTGGCGTTGCGCCCATTCCAGGTGCTGCCATTCCTGCAATGCCGGCGACCATTTACCGCCGGGAGCCAGCCAGGCGAACAGCCCGTGCAGCCACGGCAGCTTGTGGTGTCGCTTGACGAAAACGGCCAGGTCGCGCTCTCCCCTTGGATCCGCCAGGGTCCACCGGGCCACACTCCGGCCCTGCTTCGAGTGGAAGCGGTCCGTCAGGTTGGCATTCATGATGGTGGCGGCCCAATCAGTCCCGGCCAGCCGGGGCCAATCCGCGCGCTCCACGCCGCGCAGTGTGCCGCCGGTCCACGCCTTCCACCAGCCCTGCTGCGGCCTGGGCAGGCTGCGGTAGCGGGCCGTGGTTCCGGCGGTGTCCTCATTTTCCATCCATCCACCTCCCGTTTGGTCGGTTTCGCCCACGCCGTCTCCCGTCTGGCGGGTTTGCGCCAGTTCAGACACGTAGGCTGCTCGCAGCCGGGCCAACCCGGTTGCGGGGGCTCCGGCCTGCGCCAATTGCCGGCAAAGCGCTTCCAGGTCGCGGCCCCGGCCCAGCCAGCTCCAGATGGAGCGCGCCGCACCGCCTGGGGCAAGGGCCACCCTTTCTTGGCCTTCACCCTCACCCATGGGCCCATCTGCCCGGGCGGAAAAGGAATCCGCGCCGCGCGTCAGCAGACAGCGGGCACCATGTACCCTCGCCAGCACCCGGCCGGTCTCTGTCAACACTTCATCCGCCAGACGCGCCTCCCCCGTCCCGGCACGAAACCAGGCCGGTAGCGGCACAGAGTTGGCCGCCGCCTCCACCATCACGAAGGTGGCACTCCGGCCCGGTCCGGCGGTGCTCCGTCCGACCGCCAACACCCTCGGGCCCGGCACGGCATGCTTTTCCAATTGGTGGTACAGGCCCGCCTCTCGGCACTCCTCCGAATGCCACAGCGGGGCATCCCCTTCGGTTTCCCGTTCCATCCGGCCACGAATGAAAGCCTCTCGGTCTCCTTCCAGCCACAGGGTCCCCGTGAATTCGCCGGTTCCCTCAGCCGTCTCCATGGCCTCGCGGATAGCAGCCTCCAGGCGGTTCCGCTGCGGTTTGCCCGCCCGGCTCTGCTCCGGTGGCCATGACGAGGTCACCATGATTTCCTCGCCGGCAAGCGGGATCCAATTCAACCCGTCGGCCCGCCCAGAACCCAACCGTTTCTCACGAACATGACGCCTCCTCAGCAGGCGGTTCGCCTCGGCGAAAACCAGCTCCGCCGCGTTGGACTCCAGGTCGGGGCGCAACAGCCATTTGCGTTCCTCCCGGGTGAATTCACCGGGATCGTAAGATTCACCCCGGCGCATCGCAAAACCACCCCACAGGCAACCGGCGCGGCGTCGCGCCTCCCGCAGGTAGGCCCGCAGCAGCAGGTGTCGCTCCCTCCGGCCGGCCAGGGCGTCGCCCACTGTCGCGTGCAGGGCGGCCAGATCGCGCAGCCGCGCGTCGCGGGGCAGCTCCACCACCCGCCGCGAACGCTGCCAGTCCAAAAGGGTTGGCTCCCCGGTCTCTACATCCACAAGGATGTGTTTGGCATACAGGTCCTGATGGATGAAGCCCGCCGCATGCAGGCGCGCCATGGCCCGGCCCAGCTTGATGGCCGCGCGCCGCCTTCGCCACGGGTTCACTTCCTCGGACAGGAAAACCCCCAGGTCCGCGGTCCCCTGTTTCTCGGCCACCAGCAAAAAGTCCCGTCCCCTGCTGTCCCGCCCGAAGGCGATCCATCCGGGCCCTGGCAATCGCTCGCGCTCGAGGCTGTTCAGCAGCCTGGCCTCACGCTGGGATAGGGAAACAAACCCCAGA
>CAWUOE010000620.1:0-2225 GCA_963923355.1 uncultured Gemmataceae bacterium
TGGATTTGGGCTCGGGTAGGCCGTTGTCCTGATTGCCGTGGACGAAGAAGTAGTCCCCAGGACGCACATCAGCGTCTGCCCCGAGGTTGATGTAGACGAGGCGCGGATCCTTCTCGATCTTCACCACCTTCCAACCGGTGGGGGTCATCAGCGTGGCGCTGGTCAGATTGTTCTTCAGGCGGTCGTTGTCGCGTCGCTGTTCGGCAAGGGCCTTCCGCAGGTTGGCGATCTCGGTATCCTTTTTCGCCTCAGCTTCCTTCTGGGCTTCGCCGGCAATGTTGTCCAACCTAGCCAGCATCTCCTTGCGGGCTCCATCGGCTGCACCCTTTTCAGAAGCCTGAAGGTCACTCACCACCTTGCGGAAGCTTAGGAAATCATCCTGCCATTTCTTCTGGGCCGCCTCGGCTTTGGCGACCTTGTCGTCCATCAGTTTTTTGTTGGATTCATTTTCCGCGCGCAGGTCAGCCAGAGCCTTGTCATGATCTGCGCGTTGCTTTTGCAGGCCGCCTTCGTATAGGCGCTTCATGGTCAACGAATTTTCTGCCACTTTCATGAAGGGAGTGGTGACGGTTCCGTCGCCCCGGAGGATTTTCTCCGGCATGCCCGCGGCATTCACTCCCTGGATGTTCTCGATTTCGGCCAAGGCCTCCTCCAGGCCGGGCACGCCCTTGGAGGCCCATCCGGCCTTGTCACGGATCACCTGGCGGTCGCCGGGAATCTCCATTTTGTCGCCAGCATCGATAGGGAGGTCTTTGTTTGTGATATATTTGTAAAGCAGTTGAGCCTCGGCAGCATAAAGGCGCTTTCGGTCGTCAGAGTCTTTTTTCTTGGTTTCCGCATCCTTGGCGGCATCCATATGTTTTTTTTGTTCCGCAAAGCCCATGTAGGTGGAAACACCCAATCCCAGCGTGGACAAGATGAAGAACACCAGGGTGACCACCAGGCCCGTGTTCGATTCCTTGGGGCTCTTCGCCATGTCTCAGCTCCTGCCCGTTTGGGACGGGCACCGCGCCAATACCGGGTGGGTGGGCGCACCGATCCTAATGCCTCGATTGAAATCTAATCCACCTCTGGGGGGAGTCCACCCGCCAGGCCAGGGCCAGTAAGACACACGGCTGGAGTGACCGTCACAGCCGTTACAAACCCACGGTAATGGCTCCTGAAACAGAGGCAAACTGATACATTCTACCTTGGCAAAGGCTCGCCGGATTGTTCCGGCAATGCATTTCCCGTCCGCGGAAATTCCGACACCCATGGATTCATCGAACCAATCTTCCCCTGCCTTGGGGGCAGGCCAACCCCCCTCCGGTGAAACCCTGGTGGTGGTGGACACCTATTCCCTGCTTTTCCAGGTGTTCCATGCGCTGCCACCCATGACCAGTCCCGCCGGGCTGCCCACGAACGCCCTGTTTGGGATGGCCAGGGACCTGGTGTCGCTGCGGGGCAGGAGTCCGGGTTACCTGATATGCGCGGTGGATTTGGGTGGACCAACATTCCGCCATGCGTTGTACCCGGATTACAAATCCCATCGTCCCCCCATGCCACCAGATCTGGCCGCCCAGATTCCGTGGTTGGAAAAGCTGATGGATGCCCTGGCCATTCCTCGGCTGGGGGTCGAGGGGTACGAGGCAGACGATATCCTCGCCACCATGGCTGCCGAGGCGGGTCAAAAGGGGGTGGACACCCTCCTGTGCACCTCCGACAAGGATTGCCGGCAACTGCTGGGACCGCATGTGCGCTTGTACAACTTGCGCAAGGATTCCTACTACACGGCAACTGAACTACAAGCCGACTGGGGGGTGACTCCGGATCGGGTGATTGACCTGCAGGCGTTGGTGGGTGACACGGCCGACCACGTCCCTGGGGCACCTGGGGTGGGGCCCAAAACCGCCCAGAAATGGCTGGAAGAATTCGGCAGCCTGGAAGGATTGCACGCCAACCTCGACAAGATCCCTGGAAAAAAAGGCCAGGTGCTCAAGGAAAACTGGGACAAGGTGGAACTGAGCCGGAAACTGGTGCGATTGGAGACCCATGTGCCCATGGCACTGGATTGGGCCGCTTGGAAGTTGCGCGAGCCCGATTCAGCGAAGGCGCACGCCTTGTTCAAGGAATTGGGCTTCCGTTCCTTGGCCAATCTTTTTGATCCGTCTGCCAAGGGTCTTGGGGTTGCTCCAACCAGTCAGCCCATCGATACCGCCAAACCCACGACCAATCGGGGCAGGGGG
>CAWUOE010000621.1:0-2217 GCA_963923355.1 uncultured Gemmataceae bacterium
CAACAACACCTTCGGATGAATCAGGAGCGATTGTCCTCGAGGCGGAGCATGCCTTGCTGGAAAGGGTGCCCGGTGCCTGTATTCTCCGTTTCGGTGGTATTTACGGCCCAAATCGTTTGATGAAAGCCCGGGCCCTTCGTCTGGGGGAGCCTTTTCAGGGAGACCCTTTGCGATGGCTCAATTTGATCCATCGGGAGGATGGGGTCAGGGTTTTGAACCGCCTGGCTGATTTGAAACCGGACCAACTGACCCGTAGCAGGGTGAATGTGATCGATCGCCTCCCGGTGCGTCGGGGGGACTTTTACTCGGAAATGGCCCGTTCCATGGGCGTGCCAGCTCCCATTTGGCAGCCCCGGCCGGCGGGTGCTCCTGCGGGACGCCACGAGGGCAACAACCGCCGGGTGGATTCCACATTGTTGGCAACTTGGCTTGGAGGGGATATTTTTCAGTTCCCGACTTACCGCGAAGGCCTGGCATCCTGTGGCCCCTGGAACTGAACTCCTGGTTGAACCTTGGTAGTTGGAATCGGTGCTGGAAGGATTGGGCCCTTGGACTGGAGCACTGCATGAAGGACCGCAAATACCTGTTTCCCGATGTGATCGAGATGAACTACCAGGCTGAACGGAAGCTTGGGGTCAACGTCTACCTCGTGGACGGGGGCGATTCCTTCATCCTGATCGACATCGGTTACGAGGATACGGTGGATGAGGTCATTGACCTCATCAGGGAAATGGATTTTTCCCTGGCCAAATGTTCTGGAATCATCGCCACCCATGCCGATGCCGACCATGCCCAGGGGCTGGCACGCGCCAAAAGCAGACTGAAGGTGCCGGTATTGGCCCATCCCGACTGTGCCAGCCTTCTGGAAGCCGGAGACCGGATTGCCACATTTGCTTCGATTCAGGCTCAGGACATCGACTTGGACATGCCGCCCGTGAAGGTGGATCGGCTGGTCATGGAAGGTGAGATTCTGCCGGTCGGAAATAAGAATCTGCAGGTATGGCACACCCCCGGCCATGCTGTCGGGCAACTGGCCTTCAGAATGGGCAATTTGCTATTCAGTGGGGACAATATCTACAAAGACGGTTGCGTGGGGGCTATCGATGCCCACCACGGTTCGGATATAGAAAAATTTGTTCAGTCACTGGAGCGTATAGCGGCCTGCGACGCGGAGTTTTTACTGCCAAGCCACGGACCGGCATTCCGCAAAGATAACAATCTACTCGCTAAGACGATTTCCCGCCTCAAAAGTTACCTGAGCATGGCTGATTTTGGCACATGCGCCAAAAACTGGCCCCTGCTGGAACAATGGGAAAAAGATGTCCTCTCAGGCCGCATGCCAAAATTCTAAGAGCACTTTTATTTCCATTCCCAGGCACTTAGGCCTTTTTGTTCGCGGATGAACAACTCATTTCCAACCACAGCAAGGTGTCCCCAGGTTTCCTGGTCGCTGATTTTGCGTTCATCAAGGATCTTGAATTCCTTGGGGTTGGCTTCCATCAGGAAAAGAATCCCCCGATTGTCCAAGGCCAGGATCTTGTCGCCATTGCCGACCATGGACCAATATTCACCGTAACTCTTCGGTGATGTCCAAGTTGTCTTTCCGGTTGCAAGGTTCACACATACCACCCGCTTGTTCCTCAGGTGAAGATAGGCGTGGCCGTTGTGCACAACCGGGCTGGACATGTTAGCTTCAGCGCCATTTTCTTGCCAAACCTCTTTGGCACCCAACCCGGCGGAAGCTGATTCCACTTTGAACAAGTGCGCCTTGCCGCCGTAGGCGGACGTGAACACAGTGTCACCGTCAAGTGTGGGGGTAAGGATGTTCATACCGCGAAAGCTGTTGATCGCCTCTTTCCAAAGTGCCTTACCATTGCTGGGATCAATACCTGCCAGGTGGGTGCGGGACTGAATGACAATTTGGTCCTTTCCTCCAAGATTGCCGCGTACAGGGGAACTGAAAACGCTCCCATTCATCCCTCCCGCATCCTGGAGAGTTCGCCACACGACCTCACCTGTTTTTTTGTTCAGCTTAACAAACGCGGCTGCGGCTTGGACATAAACAGCATCGTCATCCACCAAGGGCGAGCAAACAAAGCCAAAGGAGGGAAGGGGGGTTCCAAACTTCTCAACAAAATCGACCTTCCAGCGTTCCTTGCCGGTGTTGGCATCCAGGCAAACGAGCACATCGCGCATGCCGGCGACAAACAAGGATTC
>CAWUOE010000622.1:0-2212 GCA_963923355.1 uncultured Gemmataceae bacterium
CCCGCGGAATGTTTCACCCTTCAGGGCGGTGAACGCCAGTTCGGCGGTCAGCCCCGGGCGCACGCGTTGGCTGTCCCGCTCCAGCACCCCGATCCGGGCCCACACCTTCCGGGTGTCCACAATCTCAAACAGGTGTTCACCCGGTTCCACCACCTTGCCAAGGCTCAGGTCCGCGTGGATCACCGTTCCGGCCAGCGGGCTGCGGATCGGCATGCCCGGGGCCTCTTGCGTCGATTCCAGCGCCCCGGCGGGCAGGCCCAGCGCCAGCCATTTCGTCCGGGTCAGGTCGACCGTGTTCCTCGCCAGTTGGACCCGGTTGCGCGCGCTCAGCACCTCCGTCTCCGGGATTGCCCCACCGGCTTCCGACAGCACCTTGACAACCCGGTTCGCCGACTCCAGTTGGGTGGTCGCGGTCCGCCATTCCAGCGAGATCGATTCCGTCTCCGGGCCACGCACCTCCGCGAGCACCTCCCCCTGGGCAACCCGTTGGCCGGGCCGCGCGTTGAGTTTTGTCACCCGTCCGCCCAGTTGCGCGTCCGCGAAGGCGTGCGCGCTCCAGGGCGGGACCAGGGTGCAATACGCCAGAATCGATTCCGGCGCGGGAGTCTTGCCCACCTCCGCCACCGAGACACCCAGCGCCTCACGCGCCCCCGCCGCCAGGATGATCCTCCGCTTGGCGGTGTCCACCGTGGCACCACGCGAGGGCAGCGGCGCGTGCCCCTCGTGCGCGGCCACAAAGAGGGCCCCCGCCACGACGGCGACCACGGTCAAAAGGATCCAGGTCGGCCGCTTGCTCCGCGGGCTTGCCTCACTTGGCCACATAGGTCTCGGGCCCTTTCAGCTCCCCCGGCTTCTCCTTCGCCGTCTGCACGAACTCCTCCACGCACGGCGGGCAGCAGAACTGGTACTGCCGTCCTCCCACGGTCCAGGTGAAGGCTGGGTTCGCCTTGGTCAGCGAGATCGGGCAGACCCGGTCACCCGGCTTCGGTGAAGCGTCATGGGTGGCCCGGATACCCTTGAATTTTTCCGAGGCGACCCGGTTGCCGTTCGCGCTGATGTCCTCCCGGGTGTATGCACCGCCCGGTGTCAGGAAGAGGGTCCGCTCGGCCTCCGGGGCCAGCGAGGCAGGCATGCCGCCGCCGGTCGCCGCATGCGTGTCCCCGGGGGAACGGAAGGCCAGCCGGAATCGCTCACCACCGATCCGGATGGACTGGACGGTCACCTCCAGCGCCTTGCCCGCCATCCCCTCGGGCAACCGGCCCTCGAAGGTCGAGGTTTTGCCCGGGCTGTCGCCGGCCTGGGGCTTGGGCGTCAGGCTGAACTCAACCGCCTCGGCCTCTGCGGCCGGCCGCGCGAAGGCCGTCAATTTTTGCTCCTCCACCTCCTGGATCCGTGACTCATCCTTCCCCAGCAGAAACAGCTTGAGGGTGCCCCCCTTCTCAAAAACGGCCTCGGCATGGTAGTTGTCGCTGCCGATCGAAATCAGCAGACCGCCATGGGCCCCGGGTTGGTGACCATGGCCCTCACCCGGTATAGCCTTGCCGGCTCCGGCAATTCCGGTGGGTGAGAAGGGTCCACCTGATGGAGTGGCCAAGACTTGGCTGGAACCATCCTTGGCTTTTTTCTGGGAAGCACCCCCGCCGCACCCCGTCAGGACAACGGGCAAACCAAGCGCCAGCCATCCCAAGGCCTTTGCCCGCCTAAACCAATTGCGAAATACCCCTGGTTGCCTGGTACACATGGTTCCCTCCCGGACCGCTGGCCCTGGGTGCTTGCCGCTGGATGAATCGTTTACGGTTGGTTCGGGGCTGCGCCTCATCCTTGGGGGCAAGGCAGCATCAGTCGCACGGATTCCGTGTTTCTCAAGCCGCCAAAAAGCGGCTGTCACAACTCAGCAAGCCCAGCGTGAGAAATGAATCTGGGCACTACCTGGCAATACTGGTCTCAGGAAAGCCAAGGATTCGCGAATGGGAAGGGCTGCCCCAGTTCGGGCACCCACCTGTCCCAGCATGCTGGCTGGAATCCATTCCACCGGAATCGGATTGGCCCCCGCCGCCAACTCGAAGCCATGCCCGGCCAGCCATTGGTCCACACCCTGGCAGCAGGGCCCGTGTGAGGGGGGTGCGGGGTGCTCCCCGGTGGACTCTATCGGTTCGTGGCAGCAACAGGCCCGGCAGCAGGCTCCGGCTTCAGCGCTGGATGGACTGTCTCT
>CAWUOE010000623.1:0-2211 GCA_963923355.1 uncultured Gemmataceae bacterium
CCATGAACAACTGCTGTTAGTCAAGATTTCTTGACCAAGCCTTTGCGTTAGTCAAGAATTGTTTACCAAGCCGGGCCCTTGGTAAAGGATTCCTGACCAACATGCGACGAACGACAGGACAGTTCCAGGCAACCGTATACGGCGAGGAAACCGTCCGCGCGTTCGTGCCCTTTCCGCTGCCGCCAACGAATCCACCGTTGGTGCTGGAAGGGGTGCTGGCCACCCTGCATGCCGAGGCGCTTGCCGCCGTGACCCGGCTGGAAGTGGCGGGGGCCATGGTTCCCGATGCCGAATGGTTCCTGTACGGCTTTGTCCGCAAGGAGGCTGTGATCACCTCCCAAATCGAGGGCACCCAAGCCACGCTTCAAGATGTGCTGACCTTCGAGGCCACCAACACCACCAATCGTCTGGATGATGTGCGCGATGTTTGCAACTACCTCGACGCGTTGAACCATGCCCGTCGCGAGATACGGAGCCCCAAGGGCCTGCCCCTGGCGATTCGCCTGTTGAAGGAAGCCCATGGGCGGCTGATGCGCGGCGCGCGCGGGGCCGAGAAACAGCCCGGCTCAATCCGCACATCACAGAACTGGATCGGCGGAACACGCCCGGGAAACGCCCTGTTTGTACCACCCCCACCTGGCGCCGTGCCGGAGGCCCTTGCAGCTTTGGAACGGTGGATCCATGGAGATGATCCGCTGCCCCCCTTGGTGCGGGCTGGCTTGGCCCACGCCCAGTTCGAAACGATCCATCCGTTCCTCGACGGCAACGGACGCATCGGGCGCTTGCTGATCGCGCTGTTGGTGGAGCATTGGGGATTGCTGAAATCTCCCATGCTTTACCTAAGTCTGGCGTTCAAACGACACCAGGCGGAATATTATCGCCGGCTTTCGGCGGTGCGGGCCGAGGGCGACTGGGAAGGCTGGACCGCGTTTTTCCTCTCCTGCGTTCGGGAGGCGGCCGATGATGGCGTTTCCACCGCCCAGCGGCTTTTTTCCCTTGTGGAAAAGGACAGGCTCAAGCTGTTGGTCACCCCGGGCGCCACGGTCCCGGCCCTCCGGCTGTTTCATGTCCTGCCCAAGCAGCCGGTGGTGACGCTTGCCACGGCGATCAAGACCCTGAAAACCACCAAGCCCACGGCAGCCAAGGCGATCTTGAGCCTGCAACAAGCGAAGATCCTGAAGGAAACCACAGGCAGACAACGCGACAGGGTGTACGCCTACCACGGCTACCTGCGTTTGCTGACCGGTGTTGGTTCCGGCCCGGAGGTTCGGAGATAGGGACCAGTTGCCTAATAACGCATGGCTCCAGCACCAACAAGGCGATACTACTGAAATGAGAGCCAAACAAAAAACCACACTGGAGCACCAAAGCACCGCTGAAGCCATCCGCCTGAAGATCGAGGCGGAGGGTGAGCGTGTATGGCGGTTTGCGGATTTTAAGGGGTTGCCTCCTTCAGCAGTCGCCCAGACGCTATCACGGCTTTCTAGGCGGGGCGTCGTTCAGCGGTTGGGCAAAGGGCTTTACTACCGTTCCCGGCAGACGGTCTTCGGGCCGAGTAAGCCGAACCCTAGCAAAATTCAGGAACTGCCTCTTCAACGCAAAGGGGTGTTTCCGTCCGGTGTGTCTGCTGCGAATCTACTTGGTTTTACGACGCAGAATCCGGGCCGAATCGAAGTCGCTACAGATGGGCCGAGTTTGCCTCGGCTGATCGTGGGCAAGGATACGGTGATCCACACACGCCGTCCTTCCTCCTGGCGGGGGCTTTCACAGGAAGATGCGGCCTGTCTGGATTTCCTTCGCCATCGCGGCGCGACGAGTGAACTGTCCCCCGAGGACACTGTTTCGCAACTACTGACTTTAATGTCCGAAAAGGGCCGGTTGGAGCGGTTGGTCAAAATAGCCGACTCAGAACCCCCTCGCGTCCGTGCCATGCTTGGGGCGATAGCAGAGCAGCTTGGTCGGCCAGAAGCCTTGCTTCAACAACTGCGGCGTAGCCTCAATCCACTGTCGCGGTTTGACTTTGGCAACCTGTCTGTTCTTCAGCATGCCGGCATGTGGCAAGCGAAGGAGCGAAAGCAGCCATGAACGAACCCGCGCAAGGGCAATGCGTGGACAAGGAAACCATCCGCCAGCGCCTGGCCTCGATTGAATTGAAGGTCAGAAACGAAGGTTTGCGGGCCCGGGTTGATTCGTCAACGGATGCGAAATTCA